>JAHDWY010000744.1 GCA_023384315.1 Candidatus Hydrogenedentota bacterium
GGGACCGATGAGACCGAGCGCAAACGCGCGCTCGATGATTTGCAGGAAAGCGAGCAACGCTACCGATCGTTGTTTACCGGCAATCCCGATGGCGTGTTCGCGGTGAATCTGGAGGGCACGCTCACATCGGTCAACGACAGCGCGGTGACGTTGACCGGCTACACACTGCAAGAGTTACAGGAGAAGCGTCTCGAAGACCTGGTTGCTTCGGACTGTATCAATGAGGTTTTGGAACGAATTCAATCGACCGTCGAGGGGGAACCCCAGCGGTTTGAAGCGCGGGGGATTCGCAAGAGCGGCGAGACTATCGAGATCAAAATCACCACCCTGCCCATCAAGGTCCGAGGCCGCATCGCCGGCATCTATGGGATCGTCAAAGACATTAGCGCCACCCGGCTGCTCGAGCGGGAGCTTTTTCAGGCCCAGAAGATGGAAAGCATCGGGCGATTGGCGGGGTCCATCGCCCACGATTTCAACAATCTTCTCGGCGCGATTCTGGGTTTCTCGGACTTCCTGTATGAGTCGCTGCCCGCCGACAGCGAACAGCGAGCGGACGTGGACGAGATTCGCCACGCGGGCCGGCGCGCATCGGATTTGACCCGCCAGTTGCTTACCTTTGCGCGCAAGCAGGTGGTCGAACCGCAAGTCTTCAACATCAACGATCTCGTGAAGAACGTGGACAAGCTGCTCCGCCGTCTCATGGGGGAGCACATCGAAGTGGTGACCCTGTTCGACGAGGGGATCGGCGAAATCCGGATCGACAAGGGCCAATTCGAGCAGTTGCTCGTGAATCTCGCGGTGAACGCCCGCGATGCCATGCCAAACGGCGGCAAGCTCATTGTCGAAACGCAGGTCTACACCGCCCACGGCGCCACAACCCTTCAAGGCGAACCGCTCGCCCCGGGCGAATACGTCCTGCTTAACGTGACCGACTCGGGCATGGGTATGACGCCCGAGGCACTGATTCATGCTTGCGAACCGTTCTTCACGACGAAGCCCGAGGGGAAGGGAACGGGGCTTGGTTTGGCGACGTGTTTCGGGATTGTCACCCAAGCCGGCGGCCACATTGGCTTCTACAGCGAACCAGACCACGGAACCAGCGTCAAGATTCTCCTGCCTACCGTCGAAGGCGGCGACGAGAACGTGCTCCACGATTATGTGGACTCCGAGTTGACGGTTGAAGGCACGGAAACAATCCTGTTGGCGGAGGACGAATCGCTCCTTCGGGAACTGGTCCAGCGCACGTTGACCCGTCACGGCTATACCGTATTGGTCGCCTCCGGCGGAACCCGGGCGCTGGCGCTGGCGCGGAGTTACAACGGGCGCATCGATTGCCTCATTACGGACATGGTCATGCCTCACATGGGCGGAAAGGAACTCGCCGAGACGCTGCTCGTCGAGCGCCCCGGCGTGACCGTGATCTTCATGTCCGGCTATAGCGAAGTTGTGCTTGCGGAACGTGGAGTCGTTGGGCCGGACATGCACTTCCTGGCAAAGCCATTCATGCCGAAGCAACTGCTGGAAAAAGTCCGCTCCGCGCTAAACCATGCCAAGGGTGCCGCGCAGCCGGCAAGTCCTTCAAACTGAGTTTGGGCGCCGTAACCAGGAGCGTCGCGCTCCACCCGCATCGCCTGCGACTACGGAGCCGACGGCAGCGCGGGACGGACGGCGCCCCGATCGCCGGAAACAACGGTGGCACGGTCTTCTGAGAAGTCGACTTCCAGATACCCCGCATCGGGCGCGACGTTCAGTTCCCAATCGCCCGCCGTCAAACGGCTCACGTTCCACAGGCTGGCCCGAACGGGCCCGGTATTCGACAGCGTCACATGAACCAGTTCACCGGTTGCGGTGATTTGTGCGTCCGGCGCGGTCAATTCGGATTGCGTCTGGCTTGGTCCGTACAGGAACACGTCCGTCAGGCCGTCCGCGCGTTTGAGCACGATGGAGACCGGTTGCTGATCTTCCGAAGCTGAAACCGGCGGTGCCGTGCGCGTGATCAACTCAAAGAGGCGTGACCCTTCGTAGGGCTCGATGATCGATACGAAGGTCGATGCCAATGGCGCCGCGTCGCTCTTGCGCTCGGTGTATACGCGCGGCAACCATCGCGATTCCGAGCCGTAGAGACCCACGTCCACCCAGCCTTCCGCGAGCGTGGCCGTGGCGTTGTCCGTGAGATTGGTATAGCGGACGTGGATGTCGCGGTCGGCGCTGACGTAGCCGTAGGGATCGGAAACCTTCCAGTCAATGGACCAACCCGGTTCGGGCGAAACGTCGGTCTGGAAATTCTGCATCTGCGTATCGCCGCTGAACGGTTCGCCGGGCGCGAGTTCGAGGCCGTTTGTGGTTACGTCGCCGAAGGTGGAGTGAAAGAAGTTCGTGTGGCGCGCGCCGCCTTTCACGCGGAACACGTCGATCACGTAGACGTTCTCGTCGTCCACGTCCACCATGGCCACGAGCCGCTCGAACCGTTCGCCGCCGATCAT
>JAHDWY010000008.1:0-12510 GCA_023384315.1 Candidatus Hydrogenedentota bacterium
CATTGCCGCAATGCGTAGGTTGGAAAGACCGGGGGCGTCCATACCTGCCGGAGACGCCGTCAACCAGACTCCCGGCATGGATATTCCAGGGGCGGCCGCGCCCCGGAGCAATTCTATTCGCTGCTGGCGCGCTTCATCGATTGCAGTCTTGTTCGCCAGAAGTTGATTGATGAACCGTCCCAGAAACTGCATCGCGATTTCCGCGTTCACAGTCAGCTCCCTCGTCTCGGACTGAACTTCTATTGGCGTCAACCTGAGACTGCGGCTTCGCGGGCCCGAAACGTGCGCCACCCAGGATTGCGCATCGGCGACAGATTCTTCTCGTGGCTCGCCGCTGTCTTCAATCACTTCATGGGTTACCGGCTCAAGCCCGGCAAAGGATTCTTCCGGGGACAGGTCGAGCAGTCGGGGGATCCAGTCGGGTACCGGTGTTTCCGGAGTCCGGGCGCGACCGTGCAACGCGGCAACGCACTCGCTGAGAAGAGCAGACGGAATAAATCGAACCATATCCGCAGGCCGGGGCTCGGCTGCTTCCAAATCCAGGGCTGCAAAGCTCCCCCGCTTGTATTCCTCATAGGCAACACGAACCTCCCTGTCTGCAATCCCCTCACGAACCGCCGAATAGACCGGAGCTGCGCTCCAACGAAGCACGGTGCCGTCCCGGGATGCGGAGAAAAGCTCGTTTGGATGATTCCCCGTCGTCAGTCCAGTCAACGCGCTTAAATGCCCGCTATACGTATCAATGTGCCCGCCGGTGACGGTTTGCCAAACCGAAACCCCGCCGTCCGGGCCATCGGTATAGATGCGGCGGGCGTCGTCCGAAAACACGGCGGTGCTGACGCTCGCATGCGCCCCGGACAAAACCTGCTCCTGCCGCCCGCTCTCCGCGTCCCACATACGCGCAGTTCCATCCAATGAGGCGGTGACGACGCGTCTGTAGTCCGGACTGAACCGTGCCGAAAGAACGCTCGCGGTGTGACCGGTGTATATCCCGGTCGGCGCGCCCGATGCCACGTCCCATTGTCGGGCCGTGCCGTCTTTTGATGCCGTCAGCAACGACAATCCCTTGGCGCCAAACTCCACGAAGAGAACGGTATCGTCGTGCCCCTGGAAGACCACAATCTTCTCGCCGGTTTCCGCATCCCACAGGTGTACGGCCTTGTCCGCTCCACCGGATGCGACATACCGTCCATCCGGACTGAACGCCAGGTGCCGGACCATACCGTCGTGGCCGATATAGTGGGAAACCACCCGCCTTTCCGCCACGTCGTAAACAATCGGACAGAACTCATCCGCAAGCACCGCGACCCGTTTTCCTCCGGCCTGCAACGCGATCGGAGTGTCCGCCCACAATACCGGCGCGCGCAATACCGCAACTAACTGTTTCGTCCGGCTATCCACAACCGTGTTCCGTCCGTTCTGCGTCGTCAACGCGAGCCGATCGCTTTCCGGATCGAAGTCCATGGCATTCAGCGGTTCCCGATCGCTGAATGCGATGCTCCTCGCGAGTGGTCCTCGCGGGGACCACACTTTGGCCGCATCGTCGCGCGAAGCCGTGACAAACGTGCTCCCATCCGGGGAGAACGTTGCGGCCGTTACCGGTTCAGAATGGCCCTCGAACATCGCCAGCAGCGTCCCCGTTGCCGGGTTCCACACCCGCAGCAACCCGGCGCGTGCACAGGTAAGCAAGCGGTCGCCGCCCGGGGAAAACGCGGCCTCGTCAGTGTCCGCGCCGAGGTAGATGACCGACTGAACCGTCCCTGTCTTCAGATCCCAGATCCGCGCAGCGCGGTCTTCCCCAATCGTGGCCACCCATCGACCTCGAGTGTCAACGCACACGATGTCGACTTTTGACCGATGGTCCAGGTGGGCGCCATTCGGCTCCCCCGTCGCAGGCTCCAACTGGGAGACTCGCGCTCCTTGCGCAACGAGAACCGCTCTACCGTCTGACGTGAACGCAGCCCGCGCCCCGGCTTCCGTCCACAGCGAATTCATCGTCACAGCGTGTAACAGGGCAATGCGCCCTCCCGCCAGACTCGCAAGGATAAACTCCCCGTTCGGACTGAGCGTCATGACCGGGGCAGTCTGACTATCTACTTGAGCCCTCGCAACCGGTCCACCCGTTGCGAGGCTCCAGCGGATGATGAATCCGTCGGCTGACGACGAATAGATAAACTGGGAATCCGCCGAAAATTGAAGGCTGAGAACGTCGCCAGTGTGCCCAGTGAGGGTATGCGCCAGTGTCCCGTCGGCTACGTTCCAGACCGCAATCGGGCCGTTGATGGCGCCCGCGGCCAACATTGTCCCGTCCGGACTGAACGTCAGTACAAGATACCGTAAGGGCACCGACGTCAGTTCCGTGGCGAGTTCTCCATCGGTCGCATTTCTGATGGTGGGCAAACCCGTCGTGGAGAGCGTCGCCAGACGAGCGCCGTCCGGGCTGTATTGTGCCAACCGGCACTCTTGGAGAGCGTACAACTCCTGGTTGCAGCGATTGAGAAGATATCCCCATTCCCACTCGCGAAACCGCTGCGGAATATTCCAGAGAATCTCCTTGGCCGCCTCGTAGTTCCGGCGGTTGGCGTGCTCCCCGGCGAGCCGAATCTGCGCCAGGTACGCGTTCTGTTCGGCGGTCTCCCGCGCTTCCACGGCGGCCTCGCGGGAGGCCTCGGCATCGAGGCGCTGCTCGTGTTCGCTCTGGCGCGACGCCGCAAGTTCCACGTTCTTCAACGAGAGGCTCACCGTGTACGCAATGCTGACGGCTATCAAGAGCAGCGTAAACGCTCCGGCGGTGGTAAACATGACCTTGTGGCGCGCCACCAACCGGCGCAGGTGTTCCGCGGGAGAGTACTGATAGGCGCCGACCAGCGCTCCCGAAAGGAATCGCTGCGTTTCCTCCGCGACCTCCCGGGCCGTGGCATAGCGGTGGCCCCGATCCCGGGCCATCGCCTTCTCGCAAATCGCAACCAATTCGGGCGGCGCTTCTGGTTCCAACACGAGGACCGGCTCCGGCGCCTTTTGCAGAACCTGCTGCAAAACCTCGTTGGCCTTGGCCCCCGTGAAGGGCCGGCTTCCGGTCAACAACTCATACAGCACCGCCCCGAGGGAGTACGCATCGGACCGCTCATCGACATGTTCGATCTCGCCGCGCGCCTGCTCGGGCGACATGTACGAGGGCGTGCCCACCACGCGCCCTTCCGCAGTCACGTCGCCGTCGATAACCCCATCGATCTGAAGCGTACGTAGGGTCTCCTGCATAGCGGAGTCTATCGTGTCGAGTTTGTCGCGAGACTTCGCCAGTCCCCAATCGAGGACGACGGTTTCACCGAACTCACCAATCATCACGTTGTTCGGTTTGATGTCTCGATGGATGATGCCGCGGGAATGGGCGTACGCGATGGCCTGGCACAGATCCACGAAATGCGGAAGCAGACGGAGCCGCTCGTCGAGCCGCTTGCACGAGCGCACCGCGTCTGCCATGGTCTTGCCGCGCACGAGCTTCATCGTGTAGTACAAGGTGCCGTCGCTGCGCCGGCCCAACTCGTAGACGGGAACGATCGAAGGGTGCTCCAACTGGCCGGTGATACGCGCTTCCTGAAGGAATCGAGCCAGGACCCCCATGCTGAGCCGCATCGGAGTTGTCGCCTCCGCCTGCCCCCCGGCCAGAGGCAGCAGTTCCTTGAGCGCCACCTCGCGCCCAAGATGCTCGTCATGAACCAGCAGCACCCGCCCCATTCCACCCCGCGCGTATTCGCTCGCGCCCGTGTACCGGCCCGGCGACTCGTCCACCCCGACCTTCCCCCACTCCACGCCGGATGAAGACAGACGCGATACGTCGCGCATAGTGACGTCCTCGGGGCCGCTACGGAATACGGCCGCGTCGACGGATTGTGCGGCGTCGAAACTCGCGAGCGCCCGTGCCGCGTCGCCGTCGTGGACCCGCACGGTCGATTCGACAAGGTCCAGAATCTCGCGGCAATCCGCGTCGTTCAGCAGGTGCTCGTCCAGCAGACGCTGAGGAAGATCGCGAGACGGATCGCCCGCGCAGGATGCGGCCAACGCCATCACCCGGTGCGCGGGAACGCCTCGCAGTTGGACCGCAAGTATTCCAAACAACAGGTTTCGATCGTTGTCGAGCATTCCCCGGCCCCGTCGCCGTGCAGTGGTAAGATAGAAACGCGTAGCTGGTCCTGCCAGTGGCAGCAAATACCCCCACAGGATTAGCAGCATCCTAATTCTGGCGTATACTCGCGTCCGAGTCAAGGCTCCCGCACCGCCACCACGGAGTTGGTTCGCAACGTGCGCGACTATCGGCACGTGCTTTCCGGCACATTGCGCTCTGCCATTGGGACGTTCAGGAAATGAAGGAGGGAACCGCCACGACACCTTCAAACACGACCGCGGATACCCCGATAACAGACGCAGGGCTAACGCCCTTGGCAAGTCCACCCAAACCCGCGAAGGTACTACGCGGTGAAATGCTCCCAGGCCCGGTCTTCGAGCGTCTCACGCACCGTCGCGACTTCGGCCTCGCTGAAGTTGGCCATGAGCGCGTTCCAAAACTCGTTCCACTGAAACCGGATGACCCAGCACTCTTCGCGGGCGGTCAACGTGGCCGTGCGCATGCCCTTCGGATTGAATTGCATGACTTCGCCAAGGAGTTCCGGCGGCCGGCATTTGCTATACGGCATGTCCGCTTTCTGGATCCCGATAACACCCTTTAAGAGAACGAACCCCCGGTTCTTGCCATGCTTGTTCTCACGGGTCATCACCTGTCCCTCGGCAACGCGGCGCACGTCACCGATGTCGATGATCACATCAGCTACTTTCTCGTTGAGATCACCCGGAAGAGAATGAATCACGGGGACTTGCAGGATGACCTCCCGCACCTTGTCCATGTCCATTGCAGCGCCCTCTTCGGTTTTCGGTGTCGCTCCGGGAGAGCGACCGACCGCTCCACGACCCCACTCGACCTAAGCATACCACCAATTGAGTGATTCTGCATGTGCGCAAGGGAAACCGCCATGCCTCTGCGGGGTTTGCGGAGTCGCTAGATGCCATACCCCCCGGTCACCTCGAGCGTGTGCCCCGTGATGTAGGACGCATACGGCGAAGCCAGCAAAAGAATCCCCCCCGCCGCTTCTTCCGGAGTAGCCGTCCGGCCCAGTGGAATCATCATGGTCAGCATGTCGCGCATCTGTTGCGGAATGCCGATCGCAATCTCTTCGCCATCTACCGTGATCGTCTCCCCTTGCTCTTTCGCCTGGATCAACCGCGTCTCGATGGTGCCGAAGGCCACTGCGTTGCAGCGAATATTGAAATTGCCCCATTCCCGGGCCACCGTCTTGGTCATGCCAACGATGCCCATCTTGGCGGCGGCATAATTGATCTGCCCCGCATTCCCATGCAGCCCCGACGTGGACGAAACATTAATGATGCATCGCGAAGACGGCTTGCTTCCCGCGGCCATCTCCGCCTTCGCGGCATCGCGCATGTAAGGCACCGTCGCGCGAATCATGCGGAACGGCGCAGTCAGATGAACGTCCACAATCGCGCTCCATTGCGGATCGGTCATCTTATGAATCACGCCGTCCCACGTGTAGCCCGCGTTATTCACGAGGATCGTGATCTTCCCAAAGGCATCGACCGTTGCCTTCATCAAGGTTTCCGGAAACGCGGGGTCCGTCACATCGCCGGGAAACGCGATGGCCTCTCCCCCGGCCTTCTTGATCTCAGCGGCCACCGCCTCCGAGGGATCCGCATCGAGATCGCTGACGACGACCCTGGCACCCTCCGCCGCCATCATCTTGGCAGTCGCCGCACCGATACCCCGGCCGGAGCCGGTCACAATCGCCACTTGGTCTTTCAAAAGATCGGACATGGATATTCCTTCCGCTTGCTTAGCCTTGCATACACCCCTCAACGCACGAGAGGAACAACGTCAAGTTACTGGGTTTCGATGGACAACTCGTGGATGGACCACCAAAGCCCGTCGGTCGAACCCGTCTGAATGATCTTCACGTAACGGCCCATCGTAGGCAAGAACGCAATCTCCGTCACCGAGCCCGTTCCTGCGCCCTTCGCGACAGGCTCTCCCCAGGTTTCGCCGTCCGTCGACAGGTATACCTCGTATCCCCGTGGATAGTCGCCCGGCGACGCCCCAGCATCCAGCGTCACCTTGGTTACTGTCGTTTCCCATCCAATATCGACTACGAACCACTGGCCATCCCTCTGCACCTCGCCGGTTGTCCATCGCGTCGAGGGATCCCCATCCAATGCCTTGCCTGCCTCGCCTTCGTTATTCGACGCGGAAACCTTGTACGCTGTCTGCTGCAAGTTCTTCATCGCCGTCGCTGCTTCAGCCTTCACGGCATCGTCGCCCAGGTAGGGGGCAACCAACTTCGCTAACGCGCCGTCCGTCTGCTTCCCGATACTGGCCAGCACAAGTTTCAACGCATCGGCGCTGCCCGCAGTCGCAAAGGCCGCGGAATACGCGTCCACGTTCTCGTCGGACGAGCGTTGGGAAGGCAGTTCCATGAGGCTCAGATAGCCACGCAGTGCGCTTTCGGCCAGTCCCGTGTCCTTGGTATCCCGCACCACCTCCAACAATTCCCCGGCTGGCGTCGCGTTCGGCCACCCGGACAGGGATCGGACCGCTGCCTTCTGCACCTCGATGTTCCGGGAACGCGCAGCATCGCGTAGCGCTTTCAAGGACGCATCATCGGCGATGTTTCCAAGAACACGGATAAGCGACGCTTGAACGGGCACGTTGTCCAGGGCCGCAGCATAAGCGTTCAACACGGTCGACGCGTTGGACGATGCATCGCCGCCACGTCCGAGCGCGGCCACCACGGCGCGTTCCGCTTCCCCGCGCGCGCCTTCCGACAGTTCCGCCACGAGCAGCTCGACAAGCGCGGGAAGCTGTTCCGCCCCGGCCAACACCCCGAGGGAAGCAAACGCCTGTGTACGGACCGCTTCGTTTTCGTCTTTCGCCGCGGCAAGAAGCGCTGGTACGGCATCGTCCGCGTAGCGCGCTCCTAACGCCAGGACCAGTTCCACACGCACGCCATCGTTCGCGGATACCAACGCCTCCACGATCGCGCCATTCACATCGCTCCCCTGCAACGATTCCAGCGCCTTTCGCGCGGCCTGCTGCTCTTCGCCTGTCGCCTCTGCCGCAACGCTCGCAAGTTGTACAACCGATCCCGCGTTGCCGAGAACACCCACCGCCTCCAACGCCGCCATCCGCACCGACGCGTCGCCATCCTCGAGCGCATCCGTTACGGCGGGCAATGCAGCGGCATCGCCGCGTTCCTTCAATGCGCTGACGAGCAGCGCCTTCCCCGGCGCAGGAATTCCCCCAAGCGCTTCGGCAAGACCCTCGGTTGCCCCCTCTCCTTCAACCCGCTGCACCGCGAATGCCGCGCTCGACCGGATCGATGCGTCATCGCCGGCCAGCGCTTCGACGAGGACCGGTAAAGCCTGTTCGCCTTTGGCCAGCGCGATCCCCTGAATCGCGGCAAGCCGGGTCACATGCGGCGCATCGGCTGCATACAGTTGCGAGTAAATGGCCGAAGCCGCTTCCGCTTCGCCGGATTCGAGCAGGCCATCCGCGCTTTCAAGAAGCGCATCGTTGACGGCGAGCACGAGCGGCTCCGTAGCCCGTGTGGCGGTGTTCTTCAGAACAATCGCCGCTTCACGGCCGCCGATCTTGCCCAAGGCCACAATTGCCGCGCGAGCCGTTTCCACATCGTCGTCCGCAGTGAACCGTGCGAGATCGGCAACCGAACGCGGGTTCCCGCGTGCGCCAATCGTGTTGATGATTCCGATTCGTACGACGCCTTCCGTCTGTTCGAGCGCATCCTTTAACGCCACATCGGCGCGCCCCGGTTCCATGCGCTCGAGTGCGTAACGGGCATGGTCCGACTGCTCCGGATCAAGCAGCAGCTCGGACAGCACCCTGACCGAGTCCCGCGTGCCCATGATGTGGAGCTGCTTCGCCGCGTACTGCTTTCCATCAGAGGTCGCATCTTTCGACCCAAGCACGTCGTCCAACCGGCGTTCGAGCTGATCCCGCTTCGCCTCATCGCCGTGGGATTGCACGACCATATCCGCTACAAGCTGCAACCCGGATGCGTCCTTACCCGGTTCCCACGCGGCGATCTCGGCAAAAATGTTGTCAAGCACTTCGCCTTCGGCATTGGCAAGGTAATCCGCGGGCAAAGCCGCGCTCGGCGTCGTGTCGGCCTCGAGATCGCCCAGGGCAAACTGAATGCCGTCGAGATAATGTTGGGCAACCTTCGGATTCCAATACGTCTTTTCGTTGTGGCCCAATGAGCAGTAGAACACCCGGCCCTTGCCGTACTTCCGCACCCATGCCACGGCGAAGTCGCCGTCCGTGCGCTTGATGCTCTCCTTCGTCATGTCGGTCTTGTCGGTGTCGAGACTGAGCAGGACCCGCAGCATGTCGCGCGAATAGGGCTCATCCTGGAACTGATAAATCTCGTCCATGATGCTGAACCCGTGTCCATGGAAGGCCCGGTTCACCGGGTGGATCGGATCGTCAATCTTCAACGTCACCGTATCGCCCGCACCCCACGGGTGGCCATTAAAATATCCACCAATCATCTCACCGTAATCGGCCCACTGATAAAAACAATCAGTGGCGGCGTGAATCCCCACGAGCCCCTTTCCGCTATTGACGAAGTCGAGCAGGCTCTGCTTGAGCGCGGGATCTTCGAAGAGTTCGCCCGTCGTGTTCAACATGCAAACCGCGTCGAACTCCGCCAGCTTGTCCGGCGCGAACATGGCCGGGTCTTCACTGTGAACGGCCGTGTACGCGCCCGTCTTCTCGCCCATTCGCATGATGGCGTGGGTGCCGATGGGAATCGAACTGTGGACGAACCCCTTGCATAGAGTGAACACCAGCAACTTGCGCGGTTTGGCAGGCTCCACCCGCGCCTTGGCCGGAACAGCCTTCTCGACGTTAGCAACCTCTTCAGGCTTCTGCGCGAAAGCCGCACCCGTTGCGACCGCGATGGCAGCGCAGAAGCTCAGTACACACGATACGCGGCGTTTCATGACGTTCTCCCTGAAACCTCGTCCCCCGATGCTCAACGACCTCGCCTCGCCCGTCATGTCAGCGTCCACGGGCTGCGCATGGGACGCGCAAGGGTCCGGTTCGCTTCTTCGTCGTCCACGTACCGCCCCGCCACCGGGTCCCACTTCAACGGCCGCTTGAGCCGGTATGCGGTATTACCCAGATGGCACACCGTAATCGAACTCGCGCCGACTTCCACATCGCAGATCGGTTTGGTCCGCGTACGGATGGCGTTGAGCCAGTCGTCATGATGGTTGTCGCTGTGGTAAAGGTGAACGTCATCGGGCGTGAGGGGCGTTTCGAGAATGGATGCCGGGTCGGACTCGATATATCCGCGGTTGACCATCACGCGGCCTTCGCTCCCGATAAACTCCACCCCGGCGCGCCCGCCGGAACCGCCGCCGTGATGCATGACGACTCCATTCGCGTACACGTACGTGAGAAGCTCGTAGCCGCCCGTGCCCGGCGCGTAGACTTCCACCGGCCCCGTTCCGTCCATGCCGAGTCCCCACTGGGCGATGTCGAAGTGGTGCGCGCCCCAGTCGCACATCATGCCGCCGGAATAATCGCGGTACTCGCGCCAGTTCGGCCAACCTTCGTATTCCATCGGCGGCGCGATATCGGAGTTGTATGGACGATACGGCGCCGGCCCCAGCCACATATCCCAGTTCAGTGTTTCCGGCGTGGGTTCCGCCGGCAGGTAACAATCGCTTGGCGGACCGCCCACGTTGACGTGGACCGTATGCACTTTCCCAATGTGGCCGTTACGGACCAGTTCGCACGCCACCCGGAACTCCCGGCTCGACCGCTGTTGACTGCCCGTCTGGAACACGCGCCCATAACGGCGCACCGCCCTCACCATGGCCTGCGCCTCGTCAATCGTGTGACAGAGCGGCTTCTCGCAATAGATGTCCTTGCCATTCTTGGCCGCCTCGATGACGTTCAGCGCGTGCCAATGCTCCGGCGTCGCAATCACCACCGCGTCGATATCGTCGCGCGCGAGCAGCTCGCGGTAGTCGCCGTAGACGTCGCAACCCTGGTACGACCCCTGCCCGTCGCGCTGCGCATAGAACTCGTTGATCCGCGTCTCCTGCGCGTCCAGCCGCCGCGTCTCCACGTCGCAAATCGCCACGATCTGGCACTGCGGCCTCCCGAGAAAGCCGCCCACGTGCCCGCCCATCATCTTGCCCATGCCAATCATGCCCAGCACCAGCCGCTCACTAGCCGGGGCGGCCCCTTCCGCACCCAAGGCGGACGAGGTGATGATATTCGGCGCGGCAATCGCAGCGGCCGTTCCCGCCACACCACGCTTCAGAAATTGGCGGCGGCTCAATGCGCCACGCTGCGAGGGTTTCGATTGCGGTTTCAATGCCATGGAATTCCACTCCTCCCCGAAGTCCTCAACGTGACGAAGACTTAAGAACCACGCGCCAGCTTTCGCCCTTCGTGCGAGCCTCACACCCGGCCCGGCACTCAAGGAGCGATTATAGATCACGCCAAGCAATGAATAGCGAATGCGGAATCGCAATAGGACGTATAGGACCCAAAGGACGAATAGGACATAAAGGCCTCGCCGGACGAATGAGACGTTTGCCCCAATCCCGCGGCGTGTTTGTCCTATAGGTCCTATATGTCCCATAGGTCCTATCCCCCCCACCGTTTGCTGCCGTTCCCACTCCCATGCTAGCGTGATGGCCATTGACCAACACCACGACAAACAGGAGTCGCATGGCACTTCTCGATATCAACGTCGCCCTGGGGCGATTCGCCCAACCCATCGGCGGCAGCTTCGACAACGCGGACGCGCTCCAGGCCGAACTCAAACGGCTCGGCATCAGCGAAGCCCTCGTCTATCACGCCCTCGCCGCCGAAGGCGACATCATGATGGGCAACGAACTGCTGCTCGAAGCCCTCGCCGGCCATGACAACCTCTATCATTGCTGGGTCATGGCGCCCTCGTACCTCGGCGATCTGCCGGACCCCGAAACATGGGTCAACACCGCACGCGAACGCGGCGTTCACGCCGTGCGGATGATTCCGCGACACAGCCTCTACCCCCTCGAAGACTGGTGTGTCGGACCCCTCCTGCGCGAACTGGAGGCGGCCGAGATCCCCCTCCTGCTGGACTACGGCATCCGGCAGTGGCCGGAGAACATCATTCCCTGGGGCAATGTAAAGAGCCTCGCCGACCGCTATCCGCAACTCAACATCGTGATCCTCGGCGTTACCGTCGGCGACGCCCGCGCCATCGACGGCTTGCTCTACTCGACCGAAAACGTGTCCTTCGAATTCAGCGCCTTCATCCCGCCGGATATGTTCGAGCACGTCGCGGGTGCAGGCTTTGCCGATAGCTTTCTGTTCGGCACCGGACTCCCCCGGCGCGCGGCCGAATGCGTGGTCGCGCAGACTTTGACCGCAGGAATTGATCGTGCCGATTGGGAACTCATGGCCGGCGGCAATGCGCGACGGCTACTGCGCATCGATCCCTTCGAAAATGCCACGCCCCCGCTACCAGTCGAAGCTACACGCTCGCCCGTGCCCGTTATCGACATGCACGGCCATTGCGGCTCCTGGGACCGCACCACGACCCCGTTGAAGAGCCCTGCCGCCTTCATCCAGTCCATGGACCGCTGCGGGATCGACACCTTCGTCGTCAGCAGCTTCGCCGCCATCCATGGCGAAACGCGCGCCGGAAACCACGAAGCCTCGGAGTGGGTGGCCGAATATCCGGATCGACTGTACGCCTATGTCGTGGTGAATCCGAACGACCCCGAAGGCAGTCTCGCCGATCTCACCCGCTACCTGCGCCCCGGATCGAACTTCGTCGGACTCAAATTGCATTGCTACCTCCATGGCGCGCAGTTGCACGACCACGGTTACGCCAAGTGCCTCTCCTTTGCCAACGAAAACGACCTCCCCATACTCGTCCACGGCGGCGGCCAGGACGACTGGGACGGCATGTGCCTTCAATACCCGAACGCCAACTTCATCATGGCCCACGCCTGTCTCTGGAACGGAGTCGACCGGGAAGGCCCCGCCCTCTACGAACGCGTGCGCAGCACCCCGAACCTCTACGTCGACATCTGCGGCTCCGCCGCCTATCGCGGATCCCTCCGCAAACTGATCGACCTGGTCGGCGCCGACAAGGTCCTCTACGGCTCTGACTTTCCCATGTTCGATTTCGCCTGGGAACTCGGGCGCGTCACCCTGGCCGAGGTGAGCGACGAAGAGAAGCGGCTCATCTGTGGGGACAATGCCCGGCGGATCTACAAACGGCTTCAAACCCGACTGCATCGTCCTCGTTAAACGATTCCCGATCCACCGTGCGCAACAAGGGATTCAGCGTATAGTCGCGCTTCCCTTGTACAATAATGCTCCCTCGCCTTCTGGCAACGCATCCGGTGCGGGGG
>JAHDWY010000008.1:12520-21104 GCA_023384315.1 Candidatus Hydrogenedentota bacterium
GTCACCCAAGCATCGCAATTACCAGAGCATAGATAATTCAAATAGGAACATGTATTATTCATAAGTGAACAATAAACACACTTTTTGAACTCAGTTCAAACCAGACTACTGCAGTGTCATAATTAGCATTTTCGCTATCCGCTATTCGCCGCCCTCCCTGTCGTCACCCCGGAATATCTACTTTAGATCTCGAAAAATAACTAGCTTATGCTCAACAACACATCAGTGTCGTCCAGACAGACGCGAACCACGCCTTAACCTAGTTAGTCAATAATTTATCTATACTCCAGTTAATGGCACGCATATTGCTTATTGTGGTACAGCGTAATTGGGTGCGAACTGGTTGCAGAAGACTTGGGAAGAACGGTAGACGGTTTTCCACCTGGCTGGTGGCAAATTCAAAGGAGAGAGACAGTGAAGACGGGGAAGATAAAATACTTAGCGCTTATCGCGCTGTTGGCAGTCGGTACAGGCGCGGCAACTGCCGCGGTTGTCGACCTGACAACGGCGGGCGCGAGCGGCACGATCAATGGCGCAGTATTTCAACAAATCAACCCGAGTTCCACGGGCACGGGGGTTATCGACTCCTTCGCCCAAATCGGCGCGGCCAACCAGGGAACAGTCCAGGGGTACAACACGACGGTCAACAGCACCTTCGACAACGGTTCCTCGGACAATTTCAACCACTCGATTACGCTCGGCGATGTTCCCGTCGTTGAACTGAACGGCGTCTTCTACCGTCAGTTCCTGCTGGACATCAACGAGAACAACAACGCCTCTCTCGACCAGTACCTGTCTCTGGACGATGTCCAGATCTTCGTCGGCGGCACGGCGAACAGCAGTGTCGAAACCTTGACCGGCGGCGTCCTCGACCACGACGGTACGCTCGTCTACCACATGGATTCCGGCAGCGACAACTGGGTGGCTTTGAACTACGCCCTTAATACCGGTAGCGGCAGCGGCGACATGTTCATGTACATCCCCGAATCCCTGTTCGCTGCCTATCAGAGCACGGACGTGATTACCTTGTACTCCCACTTCGGCGGCGCCGGTGATGATCCGGCGGGATTCAACGGCAATTTCGCGAACTCCGACGGATTCGAGGAGTGGGCCGTGTTGCAGGGCAACCAGACCATCGTCCCCGAACCAACAACGCTATCATTGATGGGCCTTGGACTTGCCGGGCTGTTCTTGCGGCGTGCAACGCGTTCCAGCAAGAAGTAGCACGCACTCATAAAAGCCGAGGTCGATCACTTCGGAGGGAGAAGGTATCCGAGCACCTTCTCCCTCCTTCCTTTTTGGGGTCCAACTTCATTTCAACACAACCACCGCGGCGCTTCCCCTGCGGCCACCCCGGCGTCTCGATTCAGCGCATCACGTGATAAATGTACAGTTGCCGCAAGCCGCGAATTTCGGTCCGGTGATAGCGCAGCTGCCGGTTGCGTAAGGCGGACTCCAGCTCCCCGCGCGGGTCGCCGCCGGGGCCGTCGTAAATTACCGTCCAGGCAGACCGCCCTTCGGCGGTTGCTCCTTCCAGCGCCTCAAGGATCCCCTCGATGGTTTCGCCGTGATGAAACCGCTCGTCAACGGGCATGCCCATGTGCAGGTTTAGAAGCGGCGCCCGTACTTCCTTCCAGCCTGCGATGAGTTCGTCCGGACGAGACGTGCCCTCGAGCACAATGGCAGCCGATACCTACCAGCACCAGACCTGTCCACCAGGACCGATTCGGCAAGGCAAGCGCGCCGCCCGCCATCAGATACAGCGCGAAGGACGAGTACAGGGTGTAGCGCTCCACGAAACTCGGCGTCACCGCATACGACAACACGAACAACAGAAATGGCGGCAGCAAGTACCACAGCGTCAGCAGAACGAAGGTATCCGTCCTGAGTAATGTATTCCCTGGGTTCCGCCGATCGGCCACGATGGCCGCGGTCCCCATCACCGCCAACAGCGCGAGCACCCCCACCACGGGTCCGATCGCATGAAGCCGTCCGCCCCAGGCATCGACGCCGGGGTAGTAGACGCAGTACGTATTCAGTAACCAACGCAAGGACGGCTCCGGAATGAAGGATATCGCCTGGTCAAGCGCATCGCCCCGCAGCCGGTTCACCCGAATCAGGAAGGGCGCCAACATCGCCGCGTGCGCGCATCCCCACCCCAACCACATCCGCCAGCGCCTGCCGTGCACCGCGATGAGGTAACACCCCTGAGCGACGATAAGCAATACGCCAAAGAGGTGCGTGGTGAGGATGAGCGCGTTGCAGGCGGCATGCGCGATCCACCAGCGCCGTCCTCCGCGCCGCAAGGCCAATGCCAGGGTGAGCATCGACCCGAGCGCCAGGCACTGCAGCAGGGCGTACACGCGAACTTCTTGCGCGTAGTACACGTGCGGGATCGCCATGGCCGTGCACAGTGCGGCGACAAGCCCGGCGCTGCGGTTGTACAGCACAACGCCGAGCACATAGACCAGAACGATAGACGCAAGCCCAAAAACAATCGAAAGCGAACGCACCGCGGTCACGGAATCGCCCACGACGCGCGCCCAGTAGTACTGAAGCGTGAAGTACAACGGCGACATGGGCGGATCGTGCGAACGCACTTCTTCCAGGTACGCGCCAAGCGTCGGCAGATCGAGATACGGATAGCTCACCACCTCGTCCAGCCAGATGCATTCGTCCCCGAGACGGTAAATGCGCAGACCAAACCCGAGGATCAGGATCCCCGCCAGGACAGCGAACGCGACGCCACGACTCCACGACGTTCGGAGATCCCCACCGCCGTACATCTCGCCATCGCTCACGCGGAAGAATCCCCCACCCTGCACCCAGGCCTATCCCCTCGTCTGGATGCCGATTCTGAAAAACGATTCGTGACCATGCGGCAATTGTTAACGCAGGCCGATTCGTAAGTAAAGGAAATCCCGCGCGGCATAGCCGCAGCTTAATCGTGCTGGCGTCCACCGATCTCACCGATTCTCACCGATGAAGGGTCAGACCAGTTTGAGGGACTTCGGTGGGCTGGCCCGTAGGGCCAGAACAGGATAGCTCGGGGCAGAGCGAAGCGCCGCCCCGAGATTGCGGTCGTCCACCACCCATTAAGCGCTGAAGGTGCGTAATAAACTCCGTCGCCAAGCCTATGCAACCCATCTCCAACAAGGGGGAACGGGTTCCACATGTGTGGAGAAACAAATGCGGAAGTCTTTGAGGATCTTTGCGGATAGGAATCCTGGGTCAAGATACCACCCCATCACACAGCCCCCGAACGGGGGCGGCAGAACTCACACCTCAGCCTAGGGCTTCGACGAATCGCTCCACTCGAAACGGGCTTCCACCGCGTTGTGGTCAGAAAGAGCAACAACCTTCTCATCCTGATACAGGTTGACCTGCACGGACACGGGCTTCAACACCAACTCACCTTCGGCAGGGTTCCCGACGATGATGTAGTCGATGCGCTTGCCCGTCTCGATGCTGTTCTGATCCGTGGTCCCGCCGAGGGCGTCGCCCATCAAAGCGGGCCATACATCGATCACGCCCTCCGGTCGCGCATCCTGCAACGCCGCCATCAGAAGGCTGTACTGCGATTCCGGATCGTTGCGAAACTCCACGCCGCCCCGCGTGTTGAGATCTCCCATCAGGACCATCGGCCGGGTAGGATCGCTTTTGGCCTTGATGAATGCCGCCATCTCCTTGTACTGCGCGGGCCGAAGATCGTCGGCACGCGCTTCCATGTGTGTGACGAACACGTCGATCGTATCGCCCATACGATCGGCGCTTCGCGCAATCCGCGCGAAGATGACTCCCTTCGCCGCAAACCCGTCCGCGCGAAAACCGTAGTCCGCGGGGCTGCTGAAGGCCTTGTACACGACCGCGTCGGATTCCACGATCGGCAGCCGCGTGGCAATCAGGCAACCGCCGTTCGTGAAGAACCCATCCGGCTGGGGACTGATCACCGTATTGAGTTCGCCGTTCCATTGCGTCCGAAGCGTATCCAGAATAGTCTGGCGATGGTCCCAGTCGAAGGTTTCCTGCAACGCGACGATGTCGAACGCCGCCACTTCCTCGGCAATTCGCCGCGCCCGGTACTCGGGGTCCGGCCGTTCGTTCTGATTCCCGGCCGACCCCGGGAGGAACTGCACGTTGTAGGTGATCGCGCGCAAAGTCTCCGGCTCCTGGGCCGGCACGGCCCCGCACAGCAGCACTACGGCAAGAAAACAGATCGTTTTCGACATACCTGCTCCTCAAATCTGAGCCATTATCCGCCTAAACACTTCGTTCATGGTACGCAGACCAAGCCCTACAATGCTATGCTCTTGAATGCACATGAACAAAAACTACAACGGAAGTATGAGCAGAGCATGAGCATTCGAAACTTGTTGACGACATCGATACTGATCCTGGCGTGGTGCGTACCGTCCCTCGCGCTGGATCCACCGGCGATAGCCACACATAAAGTGAAAGAATGGTCAGACCAATTCCGCGGCTGGCACTACTACCCGGATCACGTCCTGCCGCCAAGCCCCGAGGATGGACTCGAATTCCAGATGACCGATTGTCCCCTCGTGTGGAAGCTCGGCGACACCTGGCAAATGTGGTACACGGGATTCGACGGCACGGGCTATCAAACCGCGCTGGCAACGAGCGAGGACCTCGTCCACTGGGAACCGCAAGGCCTCGTCATGGGCTACGGCAAGGAGGGCGCCTACGATCACGGCGGCGTCACCTTCGGCGGACTGCTCATGGAGAGCTACGACCTCAAGGCGGAGCGCGTGCCCAAGCGTTGGAACGGCAAGTACTGGGTGCTGTACGGGTGCTACCCCCGGCGAGGCGGCTACGAACTGCGGCCCGGCGCCGAGGGACTCGCCTGGAGCGAAGACGGAAAGACGTGGCACCGTCATTCCGAGGATACGCCGATCCTCTCCATCGACGGTGCGGCGGAATGGGAGAAAGATTGCATCTACCAGCCCTGGCTCGTCGAACACGAAGGAAAGTTCTGGAATCTCTACAACGCCGCCAACGGCTCCATCGAACAAATGGGCGTGGCAACCTCGGCTGACCTCGTGCATTGGGAACGGTATGCACGCAACCCCATCGTCCGTAACGGCGGGCCCGGCGCCTACGACGAGCAGTTCTGCTCGGACGGAAAGGTGTATCGCGACGGCGACCACTGGGTCATGATCTACTTCGGCGTCGGTCAGGGCGGCGCCCACATCATGGCGGCCTATTCTCGGGATCTGCTGCACTGGACGAAAGACGAGGAGCCCCTATACAAAGCCGGCGGCCATCCCGGCGGTCTCGACGCGAAATACGCCCATAAGATTTCCCTGGTCTACAACGAGGCGAACGATACGTTCTACATGTACTACTGCGCCGTCGGTGACAAGGGCCGCGGGATCGGACTGCTCACCAGCAAGCCACTGGAGTGACGCATCCGAATTGGCGTCCACGCCCGCCGACGCACACTAAAGCGCGATCGTCTCCGTGGCCGCGTCCCATTTCGCGCTTTCGCCGGACTGCTCGGACAGCACGGCCATGTGCGCGCAGGTGGCACCCATGAATCCGGCCTCGATTGGTGCGATCGGTTCACCGCGCGTGCGCATGGCGGCGAAGAAATTTTCGAGATGGGGACCATCCAGAATACCCTCGGAAACGACAATCTCTTCTTGTTCGTCTTCCATACGACCGCGAAAGATGGACATCGTCCCCATGTCGCGCACCTCGATGGTGCCGTCCGTGCCAAGGTACCGCTCGGTCAAGCCATAATGCCCGTTCACGTACGCCGTGATGTAGTTGAACTGGAAGCCCTCCGGATACTCGAGCAACACGCTGATGGTGTCAGGAGTGGTACGATTCGTCTCTGTCTTCGCATATTGCCCCCCTACGGACATCACCCGTTCGGGCATGCCGCACCCCGTGATGAAATGGCACAGGTCCAGATGGTGCAGCATGAGATCCCCCGCCGCGCCGTTGGAGTACTCGACATACTTCCGCCAGTTGATGAAGCGATCCGCATCAAACGGATACGGCTTCGTCTCGCGCAGAAACAGATCCCAATGCGTACTCTCCGCGGTCAGCCCCGGCGGAATGTCGTAGACGCCGGCACCCCACATGTTCCGGTTCACGTGTACAGCCATGAGCGTGCCGATCGCGCCCGACTGTACGGCCGCGCGCGCCGCCTGGTACATGTTGTTGCTTCGCAACTGCGTCCCCACCTGGAACACCGCCCCAGTCGCACGCGCCTTGTCGCGAATCGCCTTGGCCTCGTCCATCGTGAGTGTCATCGGCTTTTCCGAATACACGTCGCAGCGCGCTTCGAGCGCCGTGAGGATGACTGGCGTGTGGATATGGTCCGGCGACGCCGTGACGATGGCGTCCAGCCGTTCTTTCTCGAATAGCTCTTCGAACTGGACATACTCGCGCGCGTCGGCGACCTTCGTCCGGCACTTGGCGAGTGCCGCCGCGCGGTTCATGTCGCAGATGTCGGCAATGGCCACTACATCGACATCATCGCGTTTGAGCGTACTGTCGAGAATCGCCCCGCCGCGCTTCCCAATCCCAATGAACCCGACCTGAATCCGATCATTCGCGCCAAGAACGCGCCGTTCACGAACCGGCACCGGCGCTGGCGCTTCGACCGCAGCGGCGGCAAGTTGCTCACGTCCGGCTATGGCGCACCCGCCGAACATTCCGGCGGCCCCGGCGGCAGCGGACTGCTGCAAAAATTGACGGCGGCTGCTGTCTCGCTTCATTGGAGTCTCCTCGAAAAGTCGTTTACACACCGGCCCGCCTTCAGTGACGGGCACCCTCGTAGCTCACCGGTGAGCGCAGGACGGCCTGCGTTCGTTCCCGGATCTCGCGCGCGATGTCCGTTGCGGCGGGTTCCGTCAGCGATGCCATGATAGCGCGCTGCCGAAGCACCTTGACCGCGACCCGGCATTCCGCCACGAGTTCGTCCTGGTTGTCACCCATGTGTACCCACCCTTCCGTAATCGCCTTGCATCGGTCGAGTGCATCCGGGCCATTGTAATCCAGCACGTCCTCGTGAAACTTCCTGGCCAATCCTTCCGCGTACCAGATCGATTGAATCCCCTCTTCTCGATTGGCGATAGCATGATCGATTCCACGGTTCGCTTCAGACATGGATTCGAGGAAAGCGCCCAGCTCGGGATGCAATTGCTTCTGGTGTTCCAAATACGTTTCCATCTCCCGTCCGAACTTCCGGTACGCTTCAATACGACTGCGAATGAGCCGGATGAACGTCAGCACGTCGTCGACTATCTGGACCACTTCCTCTCGTCGGAACTCGGCGTTACTCTGCACCAAACTGCGGTCCGTATAAATGTCAATCAGAAGATCGCGCGTGTCACACGTCGGTCTACCTTGAAACCGCGCCTTCTGCCCCTCCACGTCCAGAATATACTGACACGGACCCACGCCTAGCGTATTTCGCACCACGTCGGTAATGGAAAACCGGTCCAAAGGCGTAGCCGCGGTGCGGTCCACGGGAAAGATCAGCGCGGGTCCGATCCATAGACTGTTCTTCGGCAGGGGATGAAACGCGCCCTCGTCACTGGTGGACCAATTAAAAACCTGCTTCAATGGCTGCAAGTAAGCGGTGCCCTGCCTGTCAAACCAAGCTGGGTACAGGTACCGGCCCAGGACGGTATTCCATCGTGCCCGGGGGCCACTGCTACTCCACCAGTCCTGCCCGGCCCAGTCTTCCGGAATCTCTTCGAACAAGTCAGGCTTGGTAAAGGAGCCGTCTTCCTGCTCGACGACCATTTCCCAACTCTCGGTGAGACCGTCCGTCCGATGCCAGTCCACCCGCCAGATAGCCTCGTACGGCGCCCGCCACTCCAAAGGAAGTTCAACCCCTAAATCAGACTCGGTCACATCACGTTCGTGCCAAATCCCGGGTTCATCAAGGAGGGCCACCCAGACTGCGTCGCCGGAACCGTACGCAATCTCGACAGAATCCAGGGTTCGCGTGTCAGTCGCCCCGGAGAGGTTCACGGTAACGTCCTGGTCGCGGTTCTCCCAGACCGACATGACCATGGCATTCCCCTCGTCCACCATCTGTACGAAGAGATTCTCACTCGGCTGCTCGACGCGGGCCAGGGGAATGCTGCGGGCGTCGAGAACGATATCGTCAGCAAAGAAGTCCGGCATAACGGAAAAACGGCACGGCGCCTCCACGCGGACCGCCTTCGTTATCCCGAGCGGCTGCGTTTTGACATGGATTTGGCCGAGCACAAGTTCCAGGCTCACGCCGGACGCTCCGTCCGTGCTGCAAACTACGCCCAGTTCAACGCCATCCTCCGCGTTCTTTCGGATCACCACGGACTGAACCGGATGGAGCGGATCCCCGCCGGTTGGTACCAGAACGGCGCGCAGGGAAGGTCCGTTCTCGCCGAACGCATACAACTCAATCCCTCGGCCCTGTTTGCGAACCACGGCCGACAGCCGATCGTTGGTCACCACGGCATCGCCGGCGAACTCGTAATCCGTGGTATCGGGCGGTACACGGATCCAACGTCCTCTTTGAGCAAAGGACTCCTGGGTCAACGGAACTGGGGACTCGGCTCTC
>JAHDWY010000745.1 GCA_023384315.1 Candidatus Hydrogenedentota bacterium
GTGCTCATGAGACTGGGCGCAACCGGATCAACGGATTTGTGTAGCGGTTTCGGAATCCGATATTCGTTTCGGACAGGGAAAAATGGCCTTTTCAGTGTCGGGATCAAAGTAATGCGCCTTGTCCATGAGCACGTCGATGACGTGAGCCTGGTTGACGGGCGGCTCCTGGTCGGTGTTGACGCGGGCCGTGCAAATGACCCCGCCGATGTCGAGATGGAGGTAGATCTCCGATCCCATGGGTTCCACAACTTCGACGTTGGCCGTAATGCTCGATCCCGCTTTGGGGTTCTGGCCGGGGTTCTCGACGAAGTTCTCAGGGCGAATCCCGAAGACGACCGGCTTGCCCACATAGCTCCCCAAGGAGTCCTCGTGCGCCTTTGCAACCGCGAGTCGGACGGTCTTGCTCTTGTCCTCGAACCAAACGGTGCCATTCTCACCGGTGAGCGTGCCGTCCAGGAGGTTCATGGGCGGGCTGCCAATGAACCCCGCGACGAACTTGTTCGCGGGCTGGTTGTACAGCTCCAGCGGGCTGGCAATCTGCTGAATCTCGCCGCCCAGCATGACGACGATCCGGTCGCCCATTGTCATGGCTTCGACCTGGTCGTGGGTCACGTAGATCATGGTGGACTGGAGCCGCGTGTGCAGTTTGCTGATCTCCGCCCGCATCTGCACGCGCAACTTGGCGTCGAGGTTGGAGAGCGGTTCGTCGAAGAGGAACACCTTGGGCTGACGCACGATGGCGCGCCCCACAGCCACCCGCTGGCGCTCGCCGCCGGAAAGGGCCTTGGGCTTGCGGTCGAGCAGGTGTTCGATGCCGAGGATGCGCGCGGCGTCCCGCACGCGTTGTTCGATTTCTTTCTTGGGATACTTCCGCAACATGAGCCCGAAGGCCATGTTCTTGTACACGGTCATGTGGGGGTAAAGGGCGTAATTTTGGAAGACCATGGCGATGTCGCGGTTCTTGGGCGGGACGTCGTTGACCAGCGTGTCGCCGATGTAGATTTCGCCGTCGGAGATCTCTTCGAGCCCGGCGATCATCCGCAGCGTGGTCGACTTGCCGCAGCCCGAAGGCCCGACCAGCACGACAAATTCCTTGTCCTGTACCTCCAGCGTGGCCGACTTCACCGCGTCCACCCCGCCGGGGTAGACCTTGCGGACATTTCGCAGTTCAACGCGTGCCATCTCAGGTCCTTCCTTACACGGAAAACGAGCCAGCCAATGCGTTTAGCTGAATCTCAATACCGGCTTCACCCCCGGCGCTCACTTGAGCCGTTAATATCCCAGCACGGCATTTGGCCGCAACCAGGAAGAAAATTCGAAATCCGAAGCACGAAATCCGAAACAAGTTCGAATGACCAAAAGTTGGAAAACAAGAATCACGAGAACGCTACGACGCGCGCAGCACGCTGCGAAGGTGTTTGAAACTTGCGCGCCCTTGTTCTTCGGAACTGCATTCCACGGAGAGGACGCCCTTGAACTTCGCCTTGCGGAGGATCTTCACGATGCGGGTCCAATCGAGGACGCCTTCGCCGCAGGGGCAACCGGACGGCACCCCGGTAACTTTGCCACGGTCGTCCATCATCACACCGCCGATGTCCTTGGCGTGGACGTGGACGACCTTCTTGGCAATGGCCTCCAGAAAGGCGTAAGGATCCTCACCGGCCATGAACACGTTTCCGGTATCGGGATTGCAGCTGAAGTACGGCGAATCCACCAGGCCAAGAATCTCCAGATAGGTCTTCAACTTCACGGTATAGACTTGGTGAGGCTCCAGGGCGATATGAACTTTGTGCCGCTCCGCGACGGGAAGCACCCGGCGGAGGGTGTAGTAGATGATGTTGAACGCCTGTCGCTTGGTCATCCATTCGGGAACGATGCCTTCATCGGTGCACACACAGGTCGCTCCGACCGCGTCGGCGAATTCGATGGCGCGGGTCAGAAACGGCACGCTGATTTCGGGCTGTGCCATGGGGGCGTGGGCACTCACGGCACTGACCTTCAAGCCGAAGCTCTTGACGATATCCCGAACTTCGAGCGGGTCGCGCTCCATGCTCACCGCGCCGTAGTATCCCGCTTCACAAAGCAGGTCCCGTCCATTCAGCATATTGAGTTCGCAGTAGCGGTAGCCCTGCCTGCGAATTGCGTCCAGGGAGTACTCCAAGGTCTTGTCCGCGTGGCGAAACGCCTCTGTGTTCAGTCCAATTTCGATATCCGCCATGATTCTCTCCCCCTTTCGCGTACGGCGTCGTACATGCCTCGCCTTCCCCACGTCTGATACGCTCTCACAGTCGGGATGCGGTATTCAAAAAAGATAGATTCTTCCGCGCGATAGTCTCCGTTTTGAAGCCCCCTCCCCGGCCCTTCCCGCGGACGGGGAGGGAGCAAGATCCTCATGTCCGACGGCGTCTGGAGATTGACTGCTTCGATCGTTGCGACAAAGTGCGTATGCGATCTCCCCCGTCCACGTGGA
>JAHDWY010000746.1 GCA_023384315.1 Candidatus Hydrogenedentota bacterium
GAATCATCCCGTGGGGGCGCTGGATAAAGTCGTTGAAGAGATCCAAATCCGCTTTCATGAAACCGAGTTCTTCGAGGGTCATGAACATGGAGGACCGGTTAAGGATTCGGAGATTCACCGATTCCCCATGGGGCGTGGGCAATACGGAGACGCGAAGGTCAAACTGTTCGTCACCGAGCGCCGCGCGGATCTTGCCGTCTTGCGGAAGCCGCTTCTCGGCGATGTTCAGGTTGGCCATGATCTTGATGCGTGAGACGATGGCGGGATGAAACCCGCGGATCGTCGGCGGCGTCGGTACCGGGTGCAACACCCCGTCCACGCGGAAGCGCACGCGCAACTGGTCCTCGAAGGGCTCCATGTGAATGTCCGTGGCGCCGGTCTTGATGGCTTCGGCGAGTAGCTCGTTCACAAACTTAATGATGCTGGCGTCGATTTGGTCGTCGCCGAGATTCATCCCGGCGGCGCTGGCATCGAGACTCAGCACGGTACCGACGCTCTCGTTATCGCTAAGGATGCGTTCGACCGTATCGGCGCCGACTCCGTAAAGGGCCTTGATGGCGCGGGTGATTTCGTCGGGAGTGGCGACCACGGGTTCGATGCGCTTCTTGAGAACGAGGCGGATGTCATCGAGCAATTGGTGGTTCAGGGGCTCGCAAATGGCCACGACGATCGTGCCGTTCCGGTCTTCCAGGGGGACAAAGTTGTAGTGGGTCACGTAACGCGCCGGAATCCTGGAGACAATCGATTCCGGAACGTCCATGCGCGACGGTACGACGAACCGCAATTCGCAGAACTCGGCGAGGGCGCGATAGACGGCTTCCTGGGTGGCACAGCCGGATTGGACGAGCGTATCCGCCAAAGACATGCCACGGCTGGCCGCCTCCTGCTTGATCTGAGCGAGGCGTGTTTCGTCCACGACGCCGTTACGTACGAGTTGTTTCTCAAAGGCCAGTTCGCCAGGCACAGTCATATCTCCGCAAAACTTCACAAACTCTTTTAATTTCTGAGTTTACCACAGGATGGGCATGGTCGCAACCGGGAAAAGGAAGAACGACGAATCGGACTTCGCTCAGTCCGTGGCCGGAAGCGATTCCAGCGCGTCGGTCGCACGCTTTGCGACGACGGGCGCCTCGGACGATTCGGCCTTCCGGTAGTACTGCTCCGCTGCGGTAAAGTCCCGGAAGTCGTCGCGGTACAGATCACCGATCTTCAGGTCCAGGAGCGCGATCGCCTCGGGACTTTCGCACCGGGTCCGGGCGGTTTCCATTCCGAGGAGGTACGCGGTCTGCACGTCATCCGCCTGGATCTCCTCCATCAAGGCGTAGCCCATGCTTTCGGCCGCCAGGTCTGCTACGAAGGTTCCGGGATTATCTGTGATGACCTGCTCAAGACCTTCGATCGCATCATCCCGCCCGCGCATGGCGATAGCGATCGCGTCAAGAGGTCTGAAATCATCCCTGGCCGCTTCGGCGAGCAGTTCCCGGCGTTGGACGACACGGTGCTGGGCCGGTTCGGCGCCGCCGCTCCGGTAGTAGATCGCGACAAGTTTATCGTACGCGGCAAGGGCCTCCTCGTACCGCGCGAGTTCAAACGCGAGATCCGCCAGGCGTAATTGCGCGTCTTGAATCTGCGGGTCACCGGGTTGCGCCTTGACGCCGGCCACGAGGATTTCGTAGGCGCGACCCGGTTGGTTTTCCGCCATGCAGCGGTCGGCTTCCCGAATGGCCTGGGCCAGCAAGGAAGGCGGCCCCCCGGCAACTGAGGCGGAACCGGGCGCAGGCGCCACGGGGTCCGCATAGTCCGAACGGAACACGGTCGCCGCTACAACGATCATGAACACGATGCATGCCGTCGCAAGCACAAGGCGGGCCGTGCCGCGATCCGGTTGCGGCGTATGCGCCAGGCGAGCATGCAGGAGCGGCACAAGATCCACATCAAGCGAGGGGACATCCGTGGGGATGGCGTCGCTCAGCCGGCGCAATGCTTCGGCGTCACTCCGGAGGTCGGCGGATTTCTCCAACGCCCGGTCGAGCTCCTGACGATCTTTCGCCGGCAAGGTTTCGTAAAGGGATGCTGCAAGCAGTCCTTCAATTCTTCGTCGCTTCCACCACATTCGCTTCACTCGATTCCCTTGTCGTTTGATTCTCAGAGATTACCGGTCTCGTACAAATCCTTCAATTCCACTTGCAACTTCTTCAAGGCTCGGAAGAGATGCACTTTCACGCTGCCAACGGTGCAGCCCATGGATTGCGCGATCTCGTTCAATTGGAGGCCTTCGTAGTGCCGAAGCACAAAGACCGTCTGTTGCGCGGGCGAAAGTACGGCCAACGCGTGTCGAACGCGATCATCTATCTCCTTGGCGCGTACCTGCTCTTCCGTGTTGTGGGCCACCGACCGATCCGGCCGATCGCGAACGCCATTCTCGGAATCGAGCGGTTCGTGCCGGCGCCGGTTGCGCCACCGGAGCAG
>JAHDWY010000747.1:0-523 GCA_023384315.1 Candidatus Hydrogenedentota bacterium
ACAAATTCCGGCATTTGGGATAAATTAACGCCCAAGCTTGGAGACGTTTCGTGGCTGAACCGACCCAACGAGCCCCGGTTTACGAGGACATCAAAGCACTCATTCGGCGCCGTATCGAGAATGGGGAGTTGGCAAGCGGGGCTCGGGTACCTTCGGAATATCAACTGGCCCGGGAACTGGGCGTGAGCCGAAACCGCACGCGACTCGCGCTGCGGGAGTTGGAGGTCGAGGGTTACGTGATCCGGCGCCGTGGTAGCGGGACCTACGTGGCGCCGTTGCCGAACCACATTCCTGTCGCCGATTTGGGGTCGAATCGGCCCGTGGTAATCTCGTTTCCCAAGTTCGAGAGCCGGTACTCCCGCCGCGTGGTCGAGGGATTCATGGCGTACATGGGACACCATAAAGTTCCCGCCATCGCCTACCACCTTCATTCCGATCACCAATCCGAAGTTCAAGCACTACGGTCAATCGTGGACAGCGGTGTCAGCGGTCTGGTCGCTTGGTTGGAGCACGACACGCCGAC
>JAHDWY010000747.1:533-2462 GCA_023384315.1 Candidatus Hydrogenedentota bacterium
CGCATTCCTCGACAGCCTTCGACGCCGGCGTTTCCCCATTGTTCTGGTGGATCGCTACGTCGACTATCCCGGTGTGGACTGCGTCACGTCCGCGAACGAGGAGATGGGGTATACCCTTACCAAGGCACTGATAGCGAACGGCCATCGCCGGATCGCTTTTGCGGGATACCGTCCGGGTGTATCCAGTGCGTTGGACCGCTATCGGGGTTATCGGCGGGCGATGGAGGAGATTCAGGCGAAACCTCGAATCGGAGGGGGTCCCGTCGAACCCTTTGAACCGATTGCGATTGATTTTGCGGACCTCACCGACAACTGCCGCAACGCGATTCGCGATGTCATGGCCATGCGCGACAAGCCCACGGCCTTCGTGTGCATGCACGACAAGGTCATGTTTCGCGTTCATCGCGAAACGGTTGCGCTCGGATTTTCGACCCCGGACGACATCGCTTTTGCCGCCATTGACGACATGCATCCCTGTGCCGAGTTTCCTCCCGTCCCTCTGGCGACTACGGTCACTCAGCGGGGCATAACCCTGGGAGCGGAGAGTGCCAAGGTGTTGCGGGCGCGCATGGCGTCGCCCGAAGCGCACGCGCAACGCATCACGATCCCATCCGGACCGATCGTGGAAGAACCCAAAGGCGTCGTGGCGGTGGAGGCCGAATCGGCGTAGCACCGCTGGAAAGAGTTTCTGAATACCGGCGTAATGCTTCGGCCCTTTCCGGGAGGTGTTGCCTGGAATTGTCGAGCGTGCGCCCGGCTGCATCGGTCAGATTTCGCGAAGTATTGCGGTGTTGCCCCTGCCACCGGCTTTAAGGACGCGGAGGGCGACAGCGTGCTGCGTACTTTTTGTGTATTGGGGTACAACCTGCGCTTGGAGGGCAAAACAATGGTAGTGCAACGCCATCAAAAAGGGTTTACGCTGATCGAACTGCTCGTCGTCATCGCTATCATCGGAATTCTGGCGGCAATCCTGTTGCCGGCTTTGGCACGCGCGCGCGAAGCCGCCCGCCGCGCCTCGTGCCAGAACAACCTGAAGCAATGGGGAATCGTGTTCAAAATGTATACTTCGGAAAGCAAGGGGGAGCGCTTCCCGGATATCTCGTGGTCATCCTTGAGCACCGTCGCCATCATGGGTCCCGACGGCCCGGCGCTGTATCCGGAGTATCTGACTGACGCGGCGATCGCCCTTTGTCCATCGGATTCGCTGATGTTGTTGACTGATGCGACCGATTATTCCAACCGGATTGCGCAGGCCGCGGAACTAGCCTATTCAGACCAAGACGCTGCACTGTGCTATCGCGCCATGGTTTCCACGCTCCCGTCCTACACTTACGTACCGTACTTGACGGAAACCTCGGGGCAACTCCTCGATGTGATGGGCAGCATCTTCTTCGCGAAGCTCGCGGCCCAGGTTTCACTTTCATCGGCGACAGTCGAGCCTTTCGGATGTCCAGACACGGTCTGGTACACGCAGGTTGGGGGCGTGCCGCAGCCGGTGATTGAGGGAGACGTGGACCACGCTGGATTGGGGTTGCCGTTGACTTCGGCTTACGTCGATGATGACGGCTCGGCGCTGCCCGATTCCTACTTGGCGTTGCGCGAAGGAGTGGAGCGCTTCGTGGTGACTGATATCAACAATCCCGCTGGCAGCGCGAAAGCGCAGAGCGAGATACCATTCATGTGGGATACGTGGTCCGGAAATAATACCTTCTTCGGAATGAACATCGTCGCAGGCTACAATCATGTCCCGGGCGGTTCGAACGTGTTGTACATGGACGGTCACGTTACGTTCATCCGGTACGGCACCGGGTTTCCAGTGGCCAACGGACCTGCCGGCACGTATGGCGATAAGCTTGACCAATGGATGGGTGTGGTTTCCGGCGTGCAATAGACACCGTACGATAGCCAGTGCACCGCGAATCAATGCTA
>JAHDWY010000748.1 GCA_023384315.1 Candidatus Hydrogenedentota bacterium
CGTCGGCACCTAACTTTGTGGTTCCTTCCGGGGCTTGTTTGCCAGCGCTCGTTACGAGATAGGCAATGCCACCATCGCGCTCGTAAAAGCTCCCGGAAGACGCCAACCACTGCGCGACGTGATCCCGGCAAAGGCCGCGCGCCGTATCTGACGCTACCCGCTCCGCCTTGTGTCTTTCATCTTCCTCGAAAGGAACGATGACTTTCACCACGAGAGACTTGAGGGTGCCGTCAGGGTTAGTCTTAACATTGGAGACTCCGTCCGGAAGCGCGGTCGCCGCGTCTAGGGCGTCGCTGTCCTGAGCCCAGGCTGGCATGCAGAACGCGCTGGCTAACAACACCACACCCAACTGAAGTACTCGACCGATCATTGCACCGCCCCTCCGTTCACGACCTGAATACGATCTCGGTTGATTTGACACCTTGGGTTCTGGAGTTAGTATAAGGGAATTCTCTGGTTTTGTCATTAGTCGCGACAGGCGCACGAATGTCGCCCGGAGACGCAATTTCTCATCCCGTGCCGTCCGGCACCGCCCCGCCGATTCACATTGACAACCAAGTCCGTGTTCACTATCTTCGTTTCGGATCACGGGACCTGGGCGGTGAATCCACCTTTGGGGAGAGCTTTACGGTATGCCAATCAAAATAAGGGCGGGTCTCGTGTGCCTCGTTTTCGTTGCAGCTTCTGCCGCGAATGACATAATCGTTATAGCAGATTTCGAGAGTGCCACCTACGGATCATGGGAGGTAGAGGGGGAGGCCTTCGGCACGGGACCAGCTCACGGAACCTTCGAAGGGCAAATGCACGTCTCCAACTTCCAAGGCCACGGTTTGGTCAACTCCTTTCTCGGCGGCGACGGGCCCACGGGGAGGCTCCTGTCACCGCCCTTCTCTATCCAACACCCCTTCTTGAACTTCCTGATCGGCGGCGGCATGCACCCCGGCGAAACTTGCGTGAACCTTCTTGTCGACGGCCAGACCGTTCGCACTGCGACCGGCCCCAACGACAAACCCGGCGGTACTGAGGCGCTCAAATGGGCCTCCTGGGATGTCGCGGAGTTTCGCGGTAGGGACGCGCGCATTGAGATTGTCGATGAACGAAGTGATGGCTGGGGCCACATCAATGTCGACTACATTCACCAAAGCGACCGTTCCGACCCGGAAGTCGTGCGTCTCTCCCGAACCATCACCGCGGATACGAGGTATCTGAACCTGCCCGTTAAAAATGGCGCGCCACAGCAAGTCGTCACGGTGGAGGTAGACGGCGCGGTCCAGCGAATGTTTACTATAGAACTCGCGGCCGGAGAACCCGATTTCTGGGTGTTTCTGGAACTGGAACCCTTCCGGGGCAAAACAGTCACATACCGTACCGAACGATTCGAATACGAAGAATCGACCGGCAGCGGCTTCGACGCCATCCACGCGTCTGACACCTTTCCTGGCGCCGACTCGCTGTATCGTGAAACCTACCGCCCCCAGTTCCATTTCTCCTCGCGCCGCGGCTGGAACAACGACCCCAACGGCCTCGTCTACTACGATGGCGAATGGCACCTCTTCTATCAGCACAATCCTTACGGCTGGAGTTGGGGCAATATGACCTGGGGACATGCGGTCAGCACCGATCTCGTCCATTGGACCGAACTCGGCGATGCGATTCACCCCGATGGACTCGGCACCATCTTCTCCGGATCCGCAGTCGTCGATACGCACAATACGACGGGATTCAAATCCGGTGACATAGATCCCATCGTCGCGGCATACACGTCCGCGGGAGGTACCAACGCCTTCTGGTCCGAAGGCCAGCCGTTCACCCAATCCATCGCCTACAGCAACGACCGAGGCCGCACCTGGACCAAGTACGAGGGCAATCCGGTACAGGGGCACATTCGCGGCGACAACCGCGATCCGAAAGTCTTCTGGCACGAGCCTTCCGGGCAATGGGTGATCGTGCTCTATCTTGAAGAGAAACGTTTTGGATTCTTCACATCGTCCGACCTGAAATCCTGGCAGTTGCAGAGCGAGATCGCAGGGTTCTACGAGTGTCCCGAACTCTTCGAACTTCCAGTGGACGGCGACCTCGACAACAAGAAGTGGGTCCTGTACGGCGGGGCAGGGGACTACATGATCGGCGACTTCGACGGCAAAACATTTACCCCGGAATCCGATCTCATTCGCTACAGCTATAGCGATTTCTTCTATGCATCCCAGACCTATAACAACGTACCAACGGCCGAGGGCCGCCGAATTCAGATCGGCTGGGGACGAATCAACATACCCGGCATGCCGTTCAACCAGATGATGACCTTTCCGGTCGAACTCACGCTCCACACGACGGACGACGGCATTCGGATGGTCGCGTTACCCGTTGAGGAAATCGAGCAACTCCGCTCGCGGGTACACCGGGTTTCCGGCCAAGCGATCGTGCCGGGCGAGAATCTGCTCAAAGAGATTCAAGGTGAACT
>JAHDWY010000749.1 GCA_023384315.1 Candidatus Hydrogenedentota bacterium
ATGTCTTTGGGAGAGTGTAGCTTGTGATGCTGAGAGGTGCCACGGGCTTCCAGCCCGTGATTCGAGGTGCCATGGGCATCCTGCCCATGAGTCCTGTGGCCTGGAAGACCACAGAATTGTAAATCACGGCCTGGAAGGCCGTCGCACCTCGAATCTTGGGCAGGGATGCCCAACGGTGCTTCAGTGCCTTACGGCGTTTCGGACTACTTGCCAGGCGGCGGATTCGGCGTTTTGAATGTCGCCGTCGTTGGAGGTGACGGCTACGACCATATTCGTGTCGGGGATGAAGACGACGAGGGCGTACCACATGGTGTTGGAGCCGTTGTGCCAGTAGACCGTGTGGGGGATGGCTGCGTCGGGGTCTTTCTTCACCCAGCCGCAGGCGTAGTTGTCGAGTTCGGGCGTGTGCAGTTGCTGGTAGGTTTCGGCGGAGAGCAGGGTGCCTTCGCCGCGGTGCCCGCGGAGGTGTTCAGTGGCGTAGGTGCAGAGGTCTTTCAGTGTCATGCGAACGATGCCCGCGGGCCCGATGATGAAGGTGTTGTCGGCATCGTCGGCCATGGCGATCTTCCAGCCGAAGGCGCCCGTATGACCGCGGGGCTGGTCGAGCGTATCGTCCGGACTCGTGGGCGGGCCGAAACCTGCGCTCGAGAGACCGAGGGGTTCGAAGACTTCCCGCGTGACGAGTTCGCTCCACGGCACCGCCTCCGACTTTTCCGCCATGGCGCCCGCGATGGTATAGCCGACGTTTGAGTAGACGTGGCGTTCGCCCGGCGGGGTCGCCGGTTTCTTGGCGAGCACGTTCAGCACCGCCGTCTGGCGCTCCCGGAAGCTTTCGAGACCGAGTTCGGGATACTTGAGCGCCACGAAGGATGAGAAGTTCGGCGGCGCGCCCGACGAATGGGTGAGCAGTTGCCGGAGCGTGACCGGTTTCCAGTTCTCATGAATCTCATTGTACGCGTAGGCCTCGCCGACGGTGCCGGACCAGCGCAGGTCCCCGGAGCCGGACCAGTGCTTTTCACCCGCCTCGATGAGTCGCGCGATCATCGTGGCTGTGATGGATTTGGTGATGGACCCCAGGTGCCATTGGTCGTCGATGGTGAGCGGCACGCCGCTGTCCGATTTACGCTCGCCATCGACCGCGGATGCGACGACTTCGCCGTCGACCATGACCATCGCGGCGAGACCGACGAGTCCTTTCTCCGCACGGAGGCTGGGGATCAACTCCGCGAGCGGGACGGTTGGCTCCTCGGCGTACTCCCGGGCGTCGGCGGCATCGCGGATGGCCTTGCGGTTCGCGAAGGTCATGGGAACGTTTTCGAGGGTTCGCGTCTCTGCGGTGTCCAATGTTTGGACCACCAGCGTGACGGTGTCGTCCGGCGGATGCTCCATGAGGGTGAGTAGTTCTACGAGGTCCTCTTCGAATCGCTTTTGCCACTTATCCCCGAAAGTTTCCTGACTGAACGCGACGATATCCGCAGCGGGGATGCTGTTTAGCGAGACGAGCTTGTACCATTCGCCGTCGACCATGACCTCCGGTTGAGATTCCTGCCAGCGCACCGCGGCGAAGGGGGACAGCTTCGGATACTCGCCGCTGAACGTGGTTTCAAAATAGTGGGCGGTATAAAGAATGGCCGGTACGCCGATGAAGAGGATCGCAAAGAAGAGGATGGTGGCAACGATCAGTCGCCGGCGCGAGCAGGTCGACTTCTTCGCGACTGTGAGGATGGGATAATCGCCGCTGACTTCACGCGCCGGTTCGTCGCGAAGGGTGGCGATGAGCGTAAGCAGTTCCTGGCGTCGGGGCTCGAGCTGTTTGCGGACGGCATATTGGTTCAGCCAATAGACGAACCCGTAGAGGACAAACAGGAATGCGTACGACGGAATTGCTAGTCCGAGAAAACCTCCCCAGTTGTTGGCGATCTGCCACGACGACTGCGTGAAGAACGCGAGAATCGAAATGGTAAAGGGCAACAGGTACCACCAAGCCACGTTGCGCAATAGCCAGATTTGGTGCTCGACTTGGGCCAGAGAATCCTTCGCGCTGGTCAGCAGGGAGTCGCCCGGTCCGGGGGGCTTTTGCGGATGGCGCATCCGGTCCACAAAGATAAATCCCATAATCCAAAGGAGCGCGGGCACGGTGAGATACCAGGTCCATGGCAGCGACAATGCGTAGCCCATGACGAACCACAAGGGCAACATGACAATCGCAACGCCGACTTCCCGGAAGTCGCGCCAGAAGATCATGCCGCGAAAACTCTCTTGCGAGCGTTGTACTTCTTGCAGCAGCAGATCGGCGTTCACCGTCACGCGAGTCTGGGACGATTGCGCCTTCCAAGCTTCTTGAAAGTTGTCAGGGTTCATGATGCTTCCCCGTTCATGAGCGCGGTCAACGCTTTCTTCGCGCGATTCAGTTTCACGCCGACATTGCTCTCCGAGATGCCGAGGACCTCAGCCAT
>JAHDWY010000750.1:0-1132 GCA_023384315.1 Candidatus Hydrogenedentota bacterium
CGTAACGGGCGATCGTAATGCTGTGCTCGTCCACTTCGAGGCCTTGAGGTTCGTCGACGACGGCGGTCACTTCGAGGGGTTTGCGCCCTCCCTGGAACCAGGTTCCGAGGGTGGTCCCGTAACCGAGGTAATCCAGCAGCGATCCGCCACCGTGGTCCTTCTTGTAGAACCAGCTTCGCGATTTCTCCGCATCGACCTCCTCCTGGGTGGTTTCAACTTTGTCGGCCACGTGCCAGAGCGGTCCCCGGTTGCCGTCGTAGTAATGGACTTCTAGAACCTCGCCGACATGGTCTTCATCAATCAGCCGTTTCGTGGTGAGATGGGGCGGATACCAAGCCAGCGGCCAGTTGATGGCGAGCCACTTTCCAGCCGATTGCATGGCGGCGATCATGCGGTCGGCCTCGGGCAGGGATGCGGCGAAGGGTTTCTCCATGATGATGTGCACACCGAAGGGCGCGATCTTCTCGGTCCACTCGCCATGGTGCGCGGTCGCGGGACAGAGAAGCACGATGTCGGGCCGGGCTTTTTCAAGGCAGGCTTGGTAATCCGTGAAGACGCGATCGGAGGGGATCTGGAAGTTGTCGATGGCGGAGTGCATTCGAGCGGGGTCTTCGTGGCAGATGCCGACGATGTCCACCTGCGGATGTTCATAGGCCATCCGAAGGTTGTCGCCCATGTGGAGGTGGTCGAAGTTGATGCCCGCGATCTTCCAGGTCTTCATGCATCCCTCCCCTGCTGACCGGTAACAGGAATCCTTGCGAACGGCATTCTACCGCGTAGGATGCAGAATGATCTACGGCAGGAAGAATCGATCAGGGTGAGGCTATGGGACCCGCAACTTCACGGGACTCGGAGCTACCGGGCTTCGTGGACTCGCGAAGTGAAGGCGCGAGCGCGACCTCGTCGTGAGCCAGAATCCCGCGTTCGAGCCAGGTATGTTCGCCCGCGAGCGTTTGCAGCGCGATCTGACGTTTGGTGGCGTCGTCGTTGCGCCACAGCTCGTGAAACAGGCGCTTCACCTTGCGCCGCGAGGTGCGGCAGAACAGGTCCGCGAGGTCCAAAGCCTTTGCGGAATCGGGATGTCCCTGGCGCTCTCGCGTATTCGCGCGGGAAATCGTCGAGGCCATGGCGA
>JAHDWY010000750.1:1142-2454 GCA_023384315.1 Candidatus Hydrogenedentota bacterium
GCGAAAAGCTCGATGCCGATATCGACGAGCCGGAACAGGAAGGCCTGCCGCTCGGGGAGTTTCCCGCGATGGACAAGCATTCCGTAGAACACCTGCCTCGCAAGACGCCGGCTCGACCTGCGAATAAACCGAAGATGCTTCGCAAGCCTGCCGTACTCGTCGTACTGAGGCCAAAGGGCCCAGTCCAGCCAGAGCGCCCCGTACCAGCGGACGTAGAAGGCAGCGATCCCCGGGAGGGCGCGGATTTTCTCGCCCCAACTCTTCTGCGCATCGAGAAGAATTCCCGACACATCGAGATGCTTGTCGACGGCTTCGCGCGCCATCATGAGATGGAGAATTTCGGTGGTTCCTTCAAAGACTCGCGTGATTCGCGCGTCGCGTATCATGCGCTCCACCGGTACGGGCTCCTCCCCACGCTCGGCGAGCGAACGCTCTGTCTCATACCCGCGCCCGCCGCGAATCTGCAGCGTGTCGTCGACGATATCCCAGCCCCGGCAGGTACACCAGAGCTTGGCCGCGGCGGATTCGAGCCGGATGTCGTAATCGCCGCGGGTACACATCTCGGCGACCGTGTAGAGCATGGCCTCCATGCCGTAGACGGTGGACGCCATATCGGCGATCACGTGGGAGATGGCTTCGTGTTTGCCGATAGGTCTCCCCCACTGCACCCGTTCGCTTCCCCATCGCCGGCTGATTTCGAGGCATTTCTTGGCGGCGCCGACTGCTCCCGCGGGGACGGAGAGGCGTCCGACGTTGAGGACTGTCAACGCGACGCGAAGCCCGTGGCCTTCGCCGCCGATGATGTTTTCTTTGGGCACGCGGACGTTCTTGAACCGGACAACGCCGTTCGCCAGCGCGCGCAGCCCCATGAACCGGCACCGGTGCTCCACCGTGACACCTTCGCTGTCGCCCTCGACGATGAAGGCGCTGATCTTCTTGGTGTCGGAATGGCGCGCCATGACGATGAAGAGCTTCGCGATGGTGCCGTTGGTACACCAGAGTTTGGTGCCGTTCAGGACGTACGCGTCGTCTTCCTTCGTGAGCCTGGCGATGGTCTCCAGGCGCGCGGGGTCGGATCCTACCCCGGGTTCGGTGAGCGCAAACGCTGACACCTCCCCCTTGGCGCAACGGGGCAGATACTCGGCTTTCTGCTCCGGCGTGCCAAATTGCTGGACTGTCTCGGGTACGCCCACGGACTGATGCGGCGAGAGCAACCCGACCAGGTTGCCGTCGTAGCTGCCGACGAGTTCCATGAGGTGGCACCACTCGATCTTGCTGATGCCGTGTCCGCCGTGTTCCTTCGGCACGAGAA
>JAHDWY010000751.1 GCA_023384315.1 Candidatus Hydrogenedentota bacterium
CTTTCTCGGCTTTACGCTGGCCGCCGTAGGGGTGATGGGGGAGTGGGGGCGCAGCCCAGTCATCTCGTTATCGATTCCCATTCTTATTCTCGGCGTGCCCATCTTCGATTTCGCGTACATCATCATCGCGCGCATCTTGCGCGGTGAAACCCGCACACTGCGCGAGGTGATCGAGCACTGCGCACCGGATCATCTTTCCCACCGCCTGGTGTGGATCGGGTTTTCGCAGCGAAAGGCAGTTACGTTCATTTACCTGATCGCCGTGTCCATGGGTGTGAGCGGCATCTTGCTGCGGAACAGCGCCAGCCTTTTCGAAACAGCTCTCGCTCTTTTTCAAGGGATCGCCATTGTGTTTATCGTCGTCATTCTAATGGCCACCGCGGCCCGGCGGCATCGGGCGCTGCTGGAGGCAGAGGATCTCGCGCCGCGCGTCATTGGAGAAACGCAGAGTCCGGATTAGCCGGAATGCAGATTTTGGAGGGGGAAATGCGCCACATCGTCACTATGTCCGTCCTGCTTGTCTTCATCGCAAGCGGATGTATCACCACTCACCTCACGCCCAACATCGACGTTACGGTCCGCGACGGCGACGCGGGGATCAACGTCCTGCAGTACGGCGCAACCCCGGACGGAACAACCGACAACACGACCGCCTTCCAAAAGGCGCTCGATGCCGCGGCGGCCGAGGGTGGCGGTGTTGTCGCGGTGCCCGTCGGCCAGTTCAGTTTTGATGGATCCTTGACGATTCCGAAAGCGGTTACCTTGCGCGGCACCTTTGGATACGCGCCGGCCCACGCGGGAATCCGGGACAAGTCCGACGAAAAGCCGGTCTACGGTTCCGTGCTCCTGCCGCGCGCCAATGCCGGGTCAGAAGAGTGCCCGGCCTTCATCACGTTGCAGACGAATGCGGTGCTGCAAGGCGTATGCGTCCACTATCCCGATCAAGCTCCGGACGCGCCGGAACCCGTGCCCTATCCCTATACTATCGCGATGCGCGGCAATAATCCCGCCGTGATCGACGTGGAACTGCTCAATCCTTACAACGCCATCGACGCGAGCCAGAACCAGCGGGCCCTCATCCGGAACGTCCACGGGCAGCCCATCCACATCGGCGTCTACGTGGACAGCGTGTACGACATCGGCCGCATCGAGAACGTCCATTGGAACCCCTGGTGGACCATCAATACGCCGATTTACGAGTGGCAGATGAAGAACGGTGTCGGGTTTATCTTCGGCCGCACCGATTGGCACTACGTCCTCAACACCTTCTGCTTCGGGTACAACGTGGGCTACCAGTTCCTTGAGACCGAGAAAGGGGCGACGAACGGCAATTTCCTCGGCATCGGCGCAGACAATTGCTTCACGGCGGTCGAAGTGCAGAACAGCGCGCCTTACGGCATCCTCATCACCAACGGCGAGTTCGTATCCTTCGAAGGACCCGATCCCACCATGGTTCGCGTCAAAGACACCCATGAAGGCACGGTGCGATTCAACAACTGCGCGTTCTGGGGTCCCTGCAACCGGATTGCGGTGGTGGATGGAACCGGCGTGGTGGGCTTCAGCGATTGCACCTTCTTCCAGTGGAACCATCGTAAGCAGGACACCCACGCGATTCGCGCGGAAGGCGGCTCCATCCTCGTGCGCGGATGCGAGTTCGGACAGGACAAGAAGCAGGTCTACCTGGGGCCGGACGTGGCGCGTGCGATTATCTCTGAGAACCTCATCATCGGTGAAGAACGGATCACGAACGAAGCGGCCGGTGCGGTCGCGATCCAGAACAATCTCTCCATGGAAAAGTAAGACCTCCCCGGTTTCCCGAGGAGGCCGACAGATCTTCAGACTGATTTCACCCTATGGTGCTTGGTGATAGAGGAGCGGGCCGCCGGCTGCGGTGCCGTCCGGAAGCAACCGATACAACCCATTCGAGTACGTAGCGGGATCGGCCTCGCCTTCCCGGCTGCGCGCTCGAAAATCAAAGTCCAAGCGACCATTCTCGTTGACGTCGCGGCTTCCCAGATATGCCGCACGGAGAGCCAGAATATTGTAGATATAGGTGGGTACAGGATTGGCAAACGCGGCCAGGTTCGGGGGGCTGGCGACGCCGTGGGTGTTCTCCTCAGGTCCGGCACTGATCAGGACGAACCCGTCATACCGGGGCGGCGGATACCCGAGTTCGGAGTCAAAGTCGGTATTCCACGCGTTCCCGTCCCATACTTGGCCGCCAGCCGCAGCAATCACGCGTTTCAATCTATCCATCTGCTTCGAGTAGTACGGAGCGTAGATATAGGGCCGCGGTTCCCGGTTAAATCGGCCAACCACTCCGAGGCCGCCCGTGTAAACGGGTAGTGTGCCGACAGGCTCAAAGGTGTCGGCCCCGCCGTTGTACGGAACGTATTCCATCAAATCAATGGTGTTGTTGTTATTTGCGTCATAATTCTGGGTAAACCGGT
>JAHDWY010000752.1 GCA_023384315.1 Candidatus Hydrogenedentota bacterium
GGGTTCGAGGGTGTACGGACGGCAGGTTTGACCCTGGTCGCGGGGGAAACGCACGAGGACCTGGTAAACATCGCGACGGTGGAGGCGTCCGCGGCACGGTATGACTTCACGGTTGCGGGAGGCCGGTACGATGGGTATCGGGCATTGAAGGGCTTCTACGAGATTACGACGGAGTACCGGGGGCCGCGCAGTTTCGAGACGGCGTGGGTGAATCCAAATCAGCGATACGAAGTCGAGCTGTCGGTTTCGGTGCCGGAGGGCCTGCCGCCCGCCGAGCTGATCTGCAACGTGCGGAACGCGTATGGCGTTCTCGAAGCGGCGGTGCTGACGGACGAGGATGGGTTTCCCCTGCCGGTCCAAGTGCAGGTAAGCAAGAACTTCGGCGGTGAAAAAGAAGAAGGCGAAGCCGAGGGGGACGCGCCCTACGGCGAATCTTACGTGCCGATTCCGGTTGCACCGGGCGCGCCGTTCGCGGGAAAGGTCTACCACCTCTTCGGGAACTGGGGCACCCATCCGCTGAAGCAGATATCGTCTATTCGGTTCTATCACCACTACTTCCACGCTTCGTTGGGTCCCACCGAGACCTTCTGTTACGTGCCGTTCGAATATCCGCGTGACGACGATCGCAACTACGTGATGGCCGATGTCCGGGGCCTGTCAAACGACACGTGGCCGGGACAGCCCCAGCACGACCATGTTTCGGTAATCGGGGCCTTGCGCTATAAGTCCGGTGGAAAGTGGGTGAACAATGTGCTCCAGGACACGCGCATCTATTTAACCGCTCCAAATCTTGCGAGCTTCGCGCTGGACTATCTGTCGGAAGACGGGAAGGTGAAGACGACGCTCGAGATATTCGAAGCGCCCCAGGACGATGAAGCGCGGAGTTTCGTGAAAATGAAGCTGGACGTGCTCGAACCGGTGGAGATCGACGGTGGCGGCGCGCAGCATCTGCGCTTCCTGAACGCCGGCGCGTATATCGTCAATACGGTCTGGCCGAAGGTGGCCTACACTGCCGCGGACGGTGCGACGCAGATTGTGGATGTGCCCGCGGATGACTCGTGGACCTTGAAGGCGGTGCCGATGGGCGACGGCGCCGCGTTCGCCGCGGCGTACCCTCACGAGCACGGCAACATAGCTTTCGTTGTTAACCGCGTCGAAGGTATGCTCGGCGGCAAGCCCATCTCGGCCTTTGGGTTGAGCTGTTTCGGGGGAGAACGTTGGACCGAGATGTTCCTTACCGCGCCCGAGAATCTGCAGCGGCTGGAGGCCGGAGACCACGTCGAGGCTCACTTCTTCGTCATGCCCTACGGTAACGAAGACAGCGACTTGCGGGTCGCGGAGCGTCAAACCGAATTCTACGGCGAAGGCCTTGCGAGGGTTGAAGCGATTCACGGCACGGCTGTGCCAGGCTTTCCTCCGCGAGTGCAAGCAGACCCGCGCGGGTTCGCGGAGTTTACGCTGTCTGGTGGATCGAACTGGGTACCCATTCTCGTCGAAGGATTCGATAGCCATCGCGGATTCATGTTGTGGGAGCAGACTGGTGACGAATGGCTTTTCCACGATCAGCAGATCTACGGCAATGATTGGTATCAGACCTACGACGCTGAGGATGGTTCTGTCGGGGTCGTGATTGTCGTCAATGTGCGCCCTGGCCAATCGCATCACTACGTGATAACCCAGTGTGCGGAAGCAAAAAGCATCACGCAACGTAACGGATTTGTTACAATAGAGGGTGGACCCTTGGATTTCATCAGTCCCGTAGCATTCACTGGATTGATCGGCGCTCCGTTGGAGGGCACTTCCTTGATTCGGTGCAGCGGTCTGGTATCGCAAGCGACACAGGAATAGTCGATTCCCGATGAGTTCACGGCAGCGACGAGATTCCGAACAACGTATCCAGGAGCTAGAAGCTCGCGTTGCCGAGCTGTCACGAGAAGTCGAGACGTTGCGCGCCGAGCGCCAACGGCTATCGAGAGGCGGCCGCCGGGCCAGCGATCCTGTGCCCCAAGAACCACCGATCCGCAGACGCCTCTGGTTGGGTCGCACGCTACTACTTCTGACGGCGGCGATAGTAGGCGTCGCAGTTCGCGGCACGATTGGCCGGGGACTGGCGGGTATTGACCCATCGGAGGAGATCTGGCGGCGGTTAGCTTCGTTAGAAATAAATTACATCTTACTTGGATACGCCTTCCTGTTTGTACTGGCGTTTTTTTCGCATCTTTCGAGACGATTTCTTACATCCATATTCTTCTGCAGTGCGTGTATTTACGCCACATATTGGACTTTTAGTCCTACCGTGCTGGACACACTGGGCCTGGGGTCGCGTGGCGCGCTCCTTGCAAGTACTTTATATTTTACTTTATGCTATGGAACAACGTCCTGGCTGGCAATTTACGAGTCATTGGGTGCAGGCCGTGCGCGCACCCGGGCGATGTGGCTTTCCTTCTT
>JAHDWY010000753.1 GCA_023384315.1 Candidatus Hydrogenedentota bacterium
CTTCTCCACCATCCCGATTCTGCAAACACTGGCCTACGCCCGAAACCGGTGAACCGAAATGAGAATCCCCTGTAGAGTCCGGCTTCCACGCCGGACGTCTTTGGCTCCGGGACCCGCCCGGGGTGGAACCCGGTCGCTACGGTTCCCGTAATTACGCCGGCTCCAACCACAGGTCATTAATCTCCGCCAACTCCTCAATCGAGAAACTCGTGTTCCCGATCGCAGCGGCGCAGTCGATGATCTGCTCGGGCGTGCGGGCGCCGATGAGGGCGCTGGTGACGCGGGGATCGCGGAGGGTCCAGGAAAGGGCGCATTGCGCGATGGTCTGTTCGCGATTCTCGGCGATGGTGGCGAGTTTGCGGACGCCGCGCACGACTTTCTTCGTGACCTCGTCGGCCTGAAGAAACCCTTCGGGATCGGCGGCGCGGCTGTCTTTGGGAATGGGGTTGGCGGGGTCGATGTATTTGCTCGTGAGCCGCCCCTGTGCCAGCGGGCTGAATGCGATGACGCCCACTCCGTAGGCGTCCGTATATTCGAGCAGGTCGGTTTCAATCCAACGGTCGAGCATGTTGTAGAGCGGCTGATGGATGGTGATGGGCGTCCACTCGTGTTGTTTGACCAACTCGCAGGACTTCACAAAGAAGGCGCCGCGGTAACTGCTCACACCGGCGTACAGCGCCTTGCCCTGTTTCACGATGAGGTCCAACGCGCCGAGCGTCTCCTCCAACGGCGTGTCGGGATCGGGACGGTGCGAATAGAAGATGTCGACGTAGTCGAGTCCCATCCGCTTGAGCGACTGGTCCAGGCTGGCGACCAGGTACTTCTTGCTCCCCCACTCGCCGTAGGGACCCGGCCACATGCGGTACCCCGCCTTGGTGGAGATGATGAGTTCGTCGCGGTGCGCCTTGAACTCGTCGCGCAGAATTTTGCCCACCCGCGCCTCCGCGCTCCCAGGCTCCGGACCGTAGTTATTGGCGAGGTCGAAGTGGTTGATGCCGAGGTCGAAGGCGGTCTTCATCATTTCGATGCAGGTATCGTGGTCGGCGTGGGTGCCGAAGTTGTGCCACATGCCCAGGGAAATCATGGGCAGCATGAGGCCCGTCCGTCCACAGCGCCGGTACCGCATCCGGTCGTATCGATCCGCTCGAAATGCCATCGTCTTTACTCCTCTTCCGCGTTCTCAACCCGTGGTCCTTGCTTGGACCAACCGGGGAGAGGTATTCTTCCACAAAACCGCAGCGCACTGCACGGGGCGATTATCCGGCTTGGGGTTAAGCAGGTGCCAGTGCAACCGGCGGCGGCTTAGATTGCCAATCTTCCGCGAACTGGGTTGTGTACGGGTTCATTAGAATGACGCTCGAAACGAGAAGAACATCCCCCTTGATCCCCCTTCAAAGGGGGAATGGGTCGCGACGCTTTACGTCGCGATTCAGGGACGGGGATGCGTTCAGTTTGGGCCGCGTCGCGCCACTCCTTGCGTTCGCCGCGGATGAGCAAAACTCCCCCTTTGAAGGGGGATCAAGGGGGATGTTCTTCAACACAGGCCCCGTGACTGCCCTCGCTCAAACTCCCGCAGGTCTGACCAGAGCAACCACACTGGCTATCTTCGCCAGGGCCGACCAAACCGAACACAGACGCGACAACTGCGATGGGCCAAGTTCCCCCTTTGAAGGGGGATTAAGGGGGATGTTCTTCAACAGAATCCCTCGACCGCGATCACTGGATTGGCCGTCGGCATGACACTCGAAACACCAAAGGAAGCACGTCCCTTGAAGTTCATGTTCGCGCCCATGTCGTACATGTTATCCCACGTGTGCCGGTGCGTGGAGATTGGCAAAGTCCTGCGTGACCGCGGCCACGATGTCGTCTTCGCGGTCGAGAACCCGGAGCGGCCCGGCTGGCGCAGCCACGTCGCGGTGAAGAACGGCTTCAAGTGCCATTTCACCCAGGAACAGGACTACGGCTACATCTTCGAGACCTTCGAGAAGGGCGGCTTTCTCGCAGTGGGCCTCGCGCTCTTGCGCCTCGGAAGCTGGACGCCGCTGGACAAAATCTTCGAGGGCTACATCAAAGCCATTGAAGCGGAGCAGCCCGACATCATTATCGGCGACGCCTCCATCGCGGCCAGCAACGCTGCGTACGTGAAAGGCATCCCCGCGGCGGGAATCCAGAACGCCTATGCGGGACAGTTCCTGTCGCCGTGGACCGTTACCGGTCCCGCGATCTTCCTGTGGGACAAAATCCACTTGGAACGCTTCCGGCGTCCCGTCTATAAGAAGTACGGCGTGGAACCGATCAACTCGGTAAAACTGCTGAAATCGATTCCGATGATTTCGCCGGACTTGCCCAACCTGTACGACTATCCCGACGACTGGAACTGGAAGATGGTCGGGCCGATCCTGTCCGAGCCGCCCACGGAAACGCCGGATTGGTTCAAGGAACTCGACG
>JAHDWY010000754.1 GCA_023384315.1 Candidatus Hydrogenedentota bacterium
CGGGCTTCCGAAAAGGTAGCGACGTTGGCATAACACATCCCGCACGATTGTGCGAGGTTGCGAACGAGGGCATTGAACAGGTTGTCTTGCGTGAGGGCGCGCGTGACTTCCAGCATTGCGCGCAAATCGGTGTGAGCGAGATGGACGTCAGATATGTCCCGAACGTACAGGTAGCAGCATTGGGATTGCGGAACGCCCTGAAGTATAAACCGGAATAGACGGCTCTCGATCTGCGCGCAGAGCGAGAGTTGGTTTCCATGTTCAATAAGGGTTTTCAGATCCAGATGTTTGGCGGACGATAGGAGAGAGGATAGTGGCGCTCCCTCGGTAACGGCGAACGTGTTTCGTGCCGCAGCGTTCCCGCTGATGAGCCGGTTCTCAGTATCCACCACGAGTATGGGATCTGGATGGAGTTCCTCGGCAAGCCCCAATTCTGCTGAAAGCTGCTTCCGCGTCATTCATTTACCCCTACAATCCAACCACCTCGGCTAAACTGTACCTGAATTGGAAAGGTTCTGGCGAGTTCGCATTGGAATGGGCACGGCATAACCTCTGCCGCCGCTGAGCATCGCAAAGACGAAGGAGATGAGACGCAGTTGGCAATGGGGAATCCAACTCGCGGAACGGCGATCTATGTGCGCGGAACCGGGGCCAATCGGATGCTCTTGGCGGTCAAGCCTTGAGAACGTTATTTCGCTTGGCGGCGGTGCCGTTTGAGCAATCCCAACCCCAGCAGCGTGGCCAGTGCGAGACCAAGCGCCGCCGAATCACCATATCCCGCTTGCGCAGTTTCCCCTTGTTTCGGGGTCACGCGATTAAAGCAGGATTGGGCGGGACGCACCTCTCTCCGGAACGTCGCCGCCTGATTCGGATTACCCGCCAGGTCCGTGCACACGTTGGCCCGGATATCCGCGCCGATCGTCCCGGAAACGCGAAGCGGGGTGAGGGTGAAGTAGTAGGTGTTCCCCGAGCCGGAGAACCCTCCAAGTTCCGCGTTCAACGGCGTGATGTCCGTGACCTCGAATCCGGTCACTTCATTGCTGAACGTGACGGTGACGGGAATCACGGTAATGATGTTCGTTGGGTCGGGCACCGTGGACGTCATCGTGACGGTAGGGCCGACATTGTCAAAACTTCGGCTGAAGGTCTGGGCTTCCTCGTTTCCGTTGCCGGCCCCGTCCACGGCCACATCCGCCGCGATGTCTGCCTCGACGATGCCGACTGTCGCCGGAACGAGGTCAAAAGAGTACGACGAGCCGGTGCCGTCGAAGTTCTCGATGGTGGCGTTTGTAACAACGACGTCGGCCTCTACGAATCCGGTAACCGCCTCGCTAAAAGTGACCGTTACGGGGATGGGGGTGAGGTTCGTGGGGTTGTCGGCGGTCGACGCGATTGTGACGGTCGGGCGAACGAGGTCGAAATTCTTGATGTACTGCCGATCCGCTTCCGCGATGCAGGCCAGTGCGTTGCCTTGCAGGGCGGCGAGTTGCTGGCATTTGACGCGAGCTTCGACTTTGCTCGGCTGCCCCGTGACGTAGTTCATCACCGCGCAGGTTTCGCCCGGCGCCAGGGTCATCGTGTACTCCCAGAAGGGCTGGTCGTTGCCCGTGAGAAAGTCGATGTCGGTGATGCCGATCTGACGGTTCGGACCCTGAAACACGTGGCCGAGGCGCGGCGAGGGCGAGACGCCGCCCGTGTAGTCCTCAAAGCTGACAGCCCAGTTGTCGGACGTCGTCGCAGCTGCGGGTGGCGTAGAGGTCTCGACCAGAACGGTATCTGTATCCGAACCCAGGTCGTTGAAAATCGTCACCATCACGTTCTGGTTTGTGCCGCCGGTATTCGTAAACACATTGATCCAACGGCAGAACTCGTCGTTGTCCGGCACGAAAACCCGGCGGCTGACTTCGATGTCGCCAATCATTTGCGGCGCGAACAGGAATTGCCGGTTCGAGCAATCGCCGTCCGGAGCCGTGCCACCGTTCATGTTGTATACGACGCCGTTGACGAACATGTTGCCGTAGCCGTCAAAGGCGTTGAGCAAGGGAGCCACCGTCGAACCTCCGGCGCTGGTGGTCGCGGTCACCGAGGTGGTATAGGAGGCGTCGCTTATCGCACCCGACGCCATGGTGCTTGTGGAGAACGTGATATCGGAGTTGATGAAATACTCCAGCCCCGACGCGTCCACCAGTGACAGGCTGCCGACGCCCGCCGTCGCGAACTGGGCCAGGACCATCGCCGCGATGCCAACCACAACGCTAAACCGTTTCATGGACTACTCTCCCTGGTGGACTGGCTTTCGCCTTTCCAACGACCCCCTGCTTTCAGGCGCAAAGATATCGGCGCCGCATTCCAACACGTGCCGATTCCCTTAACACTATACTCAAAACAGGCTTCTGTTACGTGCTTCTGTCATAACCTCAGACGTCGCATCCCGTTGTGCAT
>JAHDWY010000755.1 GCA_023384315.1 Candidatus Hydrogenedentota bacterium
TGACTTCTACCGCAAACACCCCGACTGGTCCTTTTTCGGCAAGATGAATTGGGACGTGCAGCGGGTCATCGATTATTTGGAGACGATCCCTGAGGTCGACGAGTCGCGCATCGGGTGTATGGGCCATTCGCACGGCGCCTACGGGACCATCATGGCCGCGGCGTTCGATACCCGCATCAAAGCGGCCGTCGCGAGCTGCGGTTTTACGACGCTCCGCACCGATCCCCGGCCGGACCGCTGGAGTCATCTCACCGCATTGCTTCCACGGTTAGGTTTCTACGTCGACGACATCGACGAAACGCCCTTCGATTGGCATGAGATCGCGGCGTGCATCGCGCCGCGTGCGTATTTCAATCATGCGACGTTGAACGACGACATCTTCCCCAACACCGAGAACCTCTCGACCGTCTACGTGCAGCTTGGCGAAGTGTACGGACTGTATGATGCGCGGGACCGGTTCTACGGCTCATTGGTGACAGGCGCCCACTCCATTCCGCCCGCTTCGCGGCGGATGGCGTACGAATGGTTGGATAATCAGTTCGACTTTAATCCAATAACCGGTGATTGAGAGGGAACCATGGCGGAGATATCCCGGCGCCAGTTTGTAGCGGGTTCGGCAACCATCGCACTGGCAGCGTCGGGGGTTTCCGCACTTTCGGAGGAACCCGTGAAGCCTGGCAAGTCCGCACCGGACCGTCCCAACGTGCTCTTCGTGCTGGCCGATCAGCATCGACTTGACTGCATCGGCGCATACGGCAACGCGCAGGTCCGGACACCCAACATCGACGCCCTGGCTGCGGAAGGCGTCCGGTTCAACAACAGCTTCTGTCCGTATCCCGTCTGCACGCCCTCGCGGTATTCCCTGTTTTCGGGCCGCTACGTGCATGAACATCGGGGATGGACCAACCATTGCACGCTGCCGCCGGAGGTGGAAACCTGGCCGGGACTGATGAAAGCCGCCGGATACCGGACGAACTGCGCCGGCAAGATGCACTTCACGCCGACCTATCTCGACGTGGGATTCGCGGAAATGTACCTGTCCGAGCAGAACGGTCCGGGCCGCTGGGACGACGACTACCACCGCATGCTACGGGATCGGGGCGTCATCGATGCCAACGATCTCGAGGACCAGGAGCGGGAATTCCGCGATCACGCGCGGGCAGAGTATTGGGAGAAGTTCGGCGCGCTACCGTCCAACCTGCCTGACGAATTGCACTCGACCACGTGGACCGGCGACCGCGCGGTTGAGGCGTTGGAGGGCTGGTCGGGTGGCGGGAATCTTTTCCTCGCGAGTTTTATCAAACCGCACCACCCCTTCGATCCGCCGAAGAATTGGGCGGAGCGGTACGATGCCGAAAACCTGGATCTGCTGCCAGGCTGGATCGATGAATGCTTCGAGCATGACCTGAAGCTAAACCCCGGCTACTTCCCCCACGAGAAGCTGTCGAAGGAGACCCTGCGCCGGGTGATGGTTCATTACTACGCCACCATTGAGCACATCGACCATCAGGTCGGCCGCATGGTGGAGGTGCTCAAGCGGAAGGGACTTTACGACAACACGCTGATCGTCTACACCAGTGACCACGGCGAATACATGGGATACCATCATCTGCTGCTGAAGGGCGGCTACATGTACGACGCGCTGGTCAAGGTGCCCCTCATCATCCGGTATCCCGGCGGCGGCAATGCAGAGGCTTCTGACGCACAGGTAACGAATCTCGATCTGGCGCCGACCATTCTGCGGCAGTGCGGTATCGAGCCGGCGGAAGGGATGCACGGGAACAATCTCGCCGAAGGCGCGGGACGCGACATCGTCTTCGCGGAGAGCCACGGTGGAGCGCAGGTCATGGCGCGCACACCAAGCCGCAAACTGCTCCGGCACGAGGGCCTCAAACAGAACTTCCTGTACGACCTGGAAAAGGACCCCGGCGAAACCGTCAACTGCTTCGGCGATCCCGCCTATACCGACGATGTGCGCGCGCTGGAAGTGGCGCTTCAGAACTGGCGACCCGGTCCGCTACCGGAAACGTACCTGAACCAGGACGCGCCGCAAATCGATGCGCCTAACGTACCGCCCGACCTCAGTCATCGCGACGCCATGATGGCGTACACGCGCGAAAAGATGGCAGAATTCTATTCCGTTGAAAACCGGTAGATCGTGATGTGACTGTACTTCTCTCCGGGTCGCAGGATGCATGACGGGAAGTTTGGATGATTCGGCGTGTCCGGGAAGCGCTGGGTCTCCAAGCAAAACCCGCTATTCTTCGGATAGCTCGCGCCGCCTTTACCACCCGTGGTGTTGAGGAAATTGCCCGTATACAGCTGAATCCCCGGTTCAGTGGTGAGCACTTCCATGACGCGGCCACTACCCGGCTCTGTCGCGCGCGCGGCGAGTTCCAACCATCCGGTCGTCTTGTCGAGCACGTAGTTCAAATCGTAGC
>JAHDWY010000756.1 GCA_023384315.1 Candidatus Hydrogenedentota bacterium
CGGTATCGGGCGTACGCCCTTGTACCGGCGGATGTTCTGGGCCATTTGCATGTAGTACTTGTCGGTGTATCCGCCCTTCATGGGATGGATGCCGCGATTAAACTCGGAGTTGTACTGATCGATGAATCGAAACGTGCTGTCCTCGCGCCGCATGAAATTGAAGGTCTGGCCTTCTTCGGGGTGGTACTTGCCGGCCGTCCACTCGTTCCAATCGTTGATGTACAGGAACTGCGGGTCCGCCGCGATGGCTTCGTCCCAACGCTCCTGAAAGTAGATGCCGTAGCCTTCCGGGTTCTCGACGGTTTCGCCAAGCCAGGGCACGTACGTGGGCACCGGCAAGTCGTATTCGTTCAACTCGGGTTCGCCGTGTTCGCGGCTCCACGATTTCCCGACAAGGCTGACCGGGTGTTGCGCGGGGGTTACGGCCGCCTGTTCTTTCTTGCCCTCGTGAGTGGACAGCAAGTCGGCGGGGTCCATGTTGCGGACTTCCTCGTTTCCGAGGTCATAACCGAAACTCCAGTTGTCCTCGGTCCCGATGAAGCGTTCGCCCGCCCACTGGTAGTATCCCCACCACATCGTGCGCAGCGTGAAGAATTCCTTCACATCCTTCGTGTAGTCCTGGTAAAACTCGTCGGCATAATCCGGGTCGCCGTAGTGCGGGTGATTGGGATCGTCTTTCGCGGCAGGATCGTAGTGGGGGTTCGGGTTCTGCGGTCCCGTGCCGTTCGCATCGAACTTCGGATTTCCGTTGTAGAGGAGCAGCGGCTTGCCGTCCCAGTGGAACCAAAGGTCCTTGTACTTCTCTTCCTTGTAGATGCGGTCGTACAAGTCTTGGACGACGGTAATGACGGGACCATTGAACGCCCAAAAACAGAACTGCGGCACCTTGTTGCCTTCGGCCTTCATCTTCTGCATGACGGGAAAGACGACGTCCCACTCGTCCCAATATCGGACTGCATTCGTCACGTCCATGACGAGCACGTCGACCCCCGCATCGGCGAGCATGGACATGTCTTTGCGGATGACGTACTCGTCTTTGCTGAGGAAGTATCCCACCTCGGGTTCGCCCCAGAAGTACATGCCCTCCGTCCAGAGCGGATTCTTCGCATCGAGGCGCGCCGAAGGGTCGGTGTTGAGAATGTGCGTCACGTCGGCCGTGAAGGGACTCTTCAGGTTGGCCAGTCCGTCGCTGTGCCACGTGATGTAGAAGATCCCCACCACGCGCCGTTGGCCGTCTTTGACGGGCCCCGCGCTCGCAATATCCGGCATGGTCCGCCCCAGCGCGTCGGTCGCGACCCAGGTGTCGGGGTAGATGTCGCGATAGTAGAGGTCCTCGGCGAATGCAGCGGATGAGAGAGATGACAAAGCCGCGAGGCATAGGCAGGCAAACTGACGCATAGGAAACTCCAAGAGGTTCATTGAATCGGTTAGGGACCGCTCCGCACAGGGTAGCAGGGATCGGGCGACCGCGCCAAGGAAATCAATCGTACGGATCGGACCGATCGGTCGGATCGGTCCGATAAAGGACCTACACTTCCGCGATCAAATCCAGCGCGATACCTACCCGGGGCGCGGCGTAGGCGACTTCCTTCCGGTAATCGCCGTAACACATCATCCAGTGGGAGTCGCGAACTTCGTTGATCAGTTTCTTCCAGTCGCCGTGGATGCGGACGTCCTGCTGCGAACGGCAGATCTCCAGGAAGGGGTTGTCCTCGACGGTTCCGGTCATGCAGAGCCAGCGGTTGGTTGCGTACTCGGGATCGATGAAGGTCACGTCCTGGCCGACGGGGAATTCCACCTTCGGCGCGGCGCCGTATTCGGACTCGTAGTGGGTGGTCAAGATGAGCGGCTCGTAGCGGTCGCCGTTCATCCGGCGCGGCGAAGCGCAGTGCGCGCAGGTCACGATCCCCTTATGCGGGAACGTCGAGTTATGCATGAAGATGGGTTTGCCCGCAATGCAATTGAGCAGGATGCCCGCGGGGATGATGACGAAGTCGGATTCGCAAAACGCGACCAGGCCCTCATCGTTCAAGAGGCCGAGCGTCAGGCACGCCGTCGTCTGCGACATGGGCATGATGGTGCTCATGCATTGCTGTATCGTGAACAACGAAGCGTCGTTCTCGCGCATGATGTCCTTGAACAGGCCGTAGAGCATGAAAGCGCGCACGACGAATCCGCGGTCGGTCTGCAGCGTGGTGCCCGGCATGGCGAGAAACGTATCGGCCCACTTTTCCGACTGCGCCATCCGCGTGGAGTCCGCCATCGCCTCCTGAATGCGTCGTTCCAGTTCCTCGTAGGAGAAATCCACGATGTCGAGTCCATACCGCTCGCGCGCCACGTCCGGCGCTTCAGCCGCGTACTTGCCCATGGGACCGCCGAGGGCCACGATGCGCGCGCCGCGGAAGCTGTCCACCGCGTGCAGGGCACGCAAGCGCCAGAG
>JAHDWY010000757.1 GCA_023384315.1 Candidatus Hydrogenedentota bacterium
AACTGCTGGACGACACGTCGAACAACTACCTTGGCGCGCTGACGATCAAAGGCGGCAAGGGCGGTTTGGCGTTGGTGGACGTGAGTACCGGCGAGTTTCTGGCTGCGCAGATTGACAGCGATCCCGAGCGCGTCTTGACCGACGAGCTGACCCGCATGGCGCCTACCGAAATGCTGGTATCCGCGTTCATGGACGAGGACGTGCTGAGGCGCTTGCGCGAACGGTTCTCCAGTGTTCGTTTCACGCAACGGACGGATGACGAGTTCGACGCGGAAGACAGCCGCGACTTGTTGCTTGATCAGTTTGGGCTGCGCACGCTGAAGGGGTTGGGCCTGGACGATGCGCCGGAAGCGTCCAGTTGCGCGGGGGCCGTCGTGGCCTACGTGAAGTCGACCCAGCGCGACGCGGTGCCGCACCTGCGGTTTCCGCGCCGGTACAGTCCGTCCCAGTACGTGGTGCTCGACGGCAACACGCAACGGAACCTGGAGTTGGTCGAGTCCATGACCGACCGCAAAGGCCGGGGAACGCTGTTGTCCGTGCTGGACCGCACGCTGACGAGTATGGGCAGCCGGAAACTGCGGCACTGGATACTGCACCCGCTACTTGGCGTGGACGAGATTCGGGCGCGTCACGATGCGATCGACGAATTGCTGGATGATGCCGAGTTGCGGTTGCGTCTGCGCGACATTCTGCGCGGCGTGGCCGATATCGAACGGTTGACGGGCCGATTGACGGCACGGGCGGGCAACGGACGCGATGTGGTCTCATTGGGCCGATCGCTGGAGCAGGCGCCGATTCTGAAGCAGATCCTCGCGCGTTGTCAGTCTTCACTGTTGGCCGGACTGCGCGATTCCATGGATACCTTGGACGACGTGGCGGGGTGGATTGCGTCCGCTATCGTCGAAGAGCCCCCCGTGTCCGTGACGGAGGGGAACCTGATTCGTGACGGATACGATCCGGAACTCGACCGGCTTCGCGAGTTGGTGCGGGGAGGCCGCGATTGGATCGCCACGCTCCAGCGGGAGGAATCCGAGCGCACGAAGATCCCGAATCTGAAGGTGGGGTACAACAAGGTCTTCGGGTACTACCTGGAAGTGACGCGCTCGTACACGCACCTGGTGCCGGAGGATTACGAGCGGAAGCAGACGCTGGTGAACGCCGAACGCTATGTGACGCCCAAGCTGAAGTCGCGCGAGGAAGAGATTGTTACCGCCCAGGAGAAGATGCAGACGATGGAGTACGACCTGTTCGTCGCACTGCGGGACCGCGTCAGCGGCGAAGCGCGGCGAATCCAGGAAACGGCCGACGGGATTGCAACCATTGACGTGCTGCTTTCGCTGGCTGAAACCGCGGCGATCAAAGGATATTCGAAACCCGTTATCGATGATTCGGAAGAGTTGCGCATCCGGGACGGCCGGCATCCGGTGGTCGAGGACTTGATGGCGCGGAACGATTTCGTGGCGAACGATACCGTGCTCGATCCGGCGAAAGCGGCACTTCTGATCGTGACGGGCCCGAATATGGCCGGTAAATCGACCTACCTGCGGCAGGTGGCGTTGATCACGCTGATGGCCCAAATGGGGAGTTTCGTGCCCGCCGCGGAGGCGCACATCGGCGTGGTGGATCGCATCTTTACGCGTGTCGGCGCGTCCGACAATCTCGTCCGCGGGGAAAGTACCTTCATGGTCGAGATGATCGAGACGGCGAACATCATCAACACCGCGACCGAACGCAGTTTGCTCGTGCTCGATGAGATCGGCCGGGGGACGAGCACTTTTGACGGGATCAGCATCGCGTGGTCCGTGGCGGAGCACATCCACGATCGGATTCGCGCGAAGACCTTGTTTGCCACGCACTACCACGAACTGACCGAGCTTGCGAACACGCTGGAGCGCGCCAAGAACCTCAACGTGGCCGTGCGCGAGTGGGGCGGCAAAGTCGTGTTTCTCTATCGCATTGTGGACGGCGGCGCCGATCACAGTTACGGCATTCAGGTCGCGAAACTGGCGGGGTTGCCGCCCGCGGTGATTGAGCGCGCGCGGGATATCCTGGAGTCGCTGGAAGCGGGGAATCCCGCGTCGACGGGCCTGCCGGAACAGATGTATTTGTTCGGCGCGCAGACCGCGGAACCAAGCCGGGTGGAGAAAGAACTGGAGACGATTAACCCGGACGAATTGTCGCCGAAGGACGCACACGAGTTGGTGTACCACCTGAAGCATCTCATGGCGAAACCCCGCCACGAGCGATAGCGCTCCAAATTATTCCAATCTTCCACCGGTTTTCAGGTACACTTGTTTGCGGTAGGAAGCTGTCGAACAAGGCAAAGGTTTTCAATTCATGAATGGACCCACCCTGCGCGAGGAGATCGCGAACAGCATTACACACGGAATCGGTTTCTTGCTGAGCATCGTCGGACTCGTCGTGCTCGTGGTTTCCGCA
>JAHDWY010000758.1 GCA_023384315.1 Candidatus Hydrogenedentota bacterium
GGTGTCATGCATGAATTGCCCGAAACGATCGATGAACGGAAACGGAATCTCGTCACGGAATCGCGGTGCTTCACCAAACGTTCGCACCGCCCGCACCTGCACGGAGACTGCGGCACCCGGGCCTTCGGGGTAGACGCGGATCACCGCCAACTGCGTCGCGTCCACGTTGTGGTCGCGGCTTCCCCGGCCGGCGAGCGGTACGCCCCGCATGCCCCAGAAGGGACTGCCTTTGCTGCCGCCAAACTCGATCTCTGCGATGATCGTTTCTCCGGGCGGAACGCTCACGGGCTCCGACACCCCTGCACTTGGACCGTGCGGGCCCGGATTCTCCAAACGCACACGGATTTGGACCGCCTCGGATGAAGCGTTCTTGAACTCGACCGCGACACCCGTCGCGCCCGCGCAGTCCCATACCCCCTCCGGCGCTTGAATGGCCACCCACGATTCGCCCTCGGGTGCAAGCTGAATCTGGAGCGCCGCTTCACCGCCGGCATCGACAATCGCTACCTCAGCGTTGTGCGCTGCAACGTTCGCAGGCACCGCGCTGGACCCGAAGTGCTGAAGTTCGCGCGCGTCTTGCGCGTAGGCAATGCTGGTTGCCACAAACAGCAGCGCTACCGGTAGACCGCAACGTCTCATCATCGACTCGTACATCATATTCAAGTCCCCCACGGTCTAAAACCTCAAGCCCCCTCTAAACGATCAACCCCAACGGGCCTCTCAAAGTCCCCCTTTGAAGGGGGATTTAGGGGGATGTTCCCTCAGATACCAATAGTGATTTCGGAGCGGATCTCCATTTCACGCCTACTGGCACTTCTTCGTGTCGCGCGATCGTACTTCCCAATCCCATCGCCTCAGTACCGCCGTTCGTACATTTCCCCGTGCACGGCCTTCGCCGCATCCACCATTTCCGGGTACGGCGCGTCGACGACGTTGACGAATCCGATGTTGTAGTTCTCTCCGTCGTACCAGCGGCCCGTCGTGGGCTCGTCTACGTACTGAAACCAGTGGCAGCCGACGAAGGCGGGATGATCGACGACGCTCCGCACGTACCGCGCAAAGCTCTTCGCACGATCGGCCTGGTCAGCGGTGCCCACCAGGCCGGGATGAAACATGCCACGATCCAAGGCGCCGAAATGGAATTCGCCAATGAGAATCGGTTTTCCCAGGGCATTGTCACCGGTCCGAAAATCGGGACGAATCCGGGGATGGTACAAGTTGAAACTCACGACGTCGGCTACGTCCGCGCAGGCTTTCACGACGGTCTCCGGCGCCGTGGAAAAGCGGCACCCCAGATAAAGCAGGTGCGGGGACTCTGCCTTGATGGTGTCGTTAATCAGCGCGAAATAGCGATAGGCAAATGCGTACACAAACGCTTCCAGGTCGGCGTCGCACGCGGCATTGGGCCGGTCCGGCACACGTAAGTCGCCCCAATCCGCGGCGTTGGTTTCCCATTTCGCATTTAGCGCGTCGATTGTCCCGTATCGCTCCTTCAGCATATCGACCTGCGCGATCCGGCAAGGCTGGTCTGCCGGACTGGCGAGTGTGCCAATGCGAATGGCCTCCCAGGACATTTCATTGTCCACGAACAATCCGATGCAACGCGGATTCGCGGCATGGCTCTTCGCCGCGGGAGTCACACTCGCCTGCGCCGCCGCGACGAAATCGGGGTCGTAGACGTCGGGCATCTTGGCCCAGTATCCGCCGCCGCCTTCGATCCGTCGAAACGTGCCGTGCACGCCCGCGGTCGCAACGTAAGGCAACTCGCAATGCGCGATGAAATCGCCCTGGGACCAGTTGCCAATCGTGTTGAATCCCCACGCGTTCAGGCGGCGGCAGGTCGTCTCGCGCCAGCGTACCGGCCACGCCTCGCCGTACTTGCGCGCGAGGTTGGCCGCGTAGAATCCGAAGGTCCGGCCTTCTCCGCCAATCGTTTCCGCCATGCTGTGCGCGCCGGACACCTTGCCGTAGAATCGCCCAAACACCGGATCGTCCGCCTCAGGCAACCAATCGAACCACGTCTCCCGCTGCTCCACAAAGGTCTGGCTCCACGTTCCGACGCAGTCCATTCCCATAGACAGAAACAGATGCCCTTCCGGCGTGACAAACCACCACTTCCCGTCGATCTGTTCGGTTCGGAACCAGCCGGTGGCCTCTCGTTGTGGACCATCCGCCCATCCGCCGTAGGCGTCCCGGCCGGGCAGAGTGGGCGCTTCGTGTAAGGCCGCTTCTTCCGCCTTAATCCAATCAACCCATTGCGACGCATCTTCGAGCTTGCCCGGCCACGTCTCGTGCTTGTACTGACCGAAGCGATCGATGAAGGGAAGCGGGACTTGATCGGCGCTCGAAGCGCTATCGCCAAAGAGCCGGACGTTGTCGATGATGAGCGTGACTTCCTCGTTGGGACGCGGCAGAAAAACCTGAAACGCGGAGACC
>JAHDWY010000759.1 GCA_023384315.1 Candidatus Hydrogenedentota bacterium
GTTGATGGCAATCGCGGTGATTCATTGAAGAACACAGGTGAGGGCACCTGTGTTCTTCGTCCGACAGCTTGTTGACTGCATCTCCAATCGCTATGATTTCAGAAAATGCACGGAGTCGGCTAGAGCAAAACCTGAAAGGAAGCATCCATGAGAATCGCGGGAGCCATACTGGTTGGATTCACGTTGGCATTGTCTGCCAGCGGGCAAATCGTCATCTCGGGCAACGAGAGCAAAATCGATCTCACCAGCGGCACGGCCGTGGTCCTTCCCGATGCCCCGCCGGACTCGCTGACCATCCTGGACTTCACCTCGTTCCCGCCGGAAGCTACCCATCTCGACAATATCCGCAACAGCGTCATCGGTCCGCCGTCCAACATCGCGATCACGCCGGATGAAAACCTCGCGCTCATCGCGAGTTCCACGTTACCGGACCCGGACAAACCCGGCGCGTGGATCCCGGACAATATAATCCACGTACTGGATTTGGCCGCGAATCCGCCGGCCGTCATCGACGAGATCAAGACGGACGCCCAACCCTCGGGCATGTCCATCGCCCGCGACGGCAGCTTCGCCCTGGTGGCGAATCGGGCGGCTGGAACGGTATCCCTCATTTCCATCGACGGGAAAAGCGTCACCATCGAACAGACCGTGAAAGTATGCGAACCTGAAGACGAGATCTCCGATGTATCGATCGCCCCCGATGGAACCATGGCTGTCGCGAGCGTCAATGCGTTGGGCTATCTCGCGCTGCTGACGGTTCAAGATGGCACGCTCGCAGTGTCCGAACGCAAATTCTCGGTATATGGCAAACCCTATCGATGCGTAATCAGCCCCGACGGAGCCCTCGCCCTCACAGCCGGGTCCGGCCAGGGCACACCGGATACTGACGCACTTACCGTGATCGACCTGAAGGCCGACCCGCCCCGCACCGTGGACTACGTGCCCATCGGCTCCGGCCCCGAATCCATCGAGATCAGCCCCGATGGCAAGCTCGTCGCCGCCGTCCTCATGGAAGGTTCCAACTTCGCTGACGACGACCCGCGACATGAAGATAACGCCAAACTCACCATCCTCGCGCGCCGCGGCAACACCTTCGAGGTCGTTCAGACCCTGCCGACCGGTCCCATCCCCGAGGGCGTCGCCTTCTCCCCGGACGGCGAGTATCTCATCGTGCAGTGCCATCCCGTCCGCGAACTCTGGCTCTACCGCGTCGAAGGCGAAACCGTTACCGACACGGGCGAACGCATCCCGGTTCCCGCGATGCCGTCGTCCCTGCGAGCGGCAGAAAAGTAGACTGTTGGACAGCGGCCCCCCGGGGTGATTGGCTGGCCAACACGCGTTCTGCAGTTGCGCTGACCGTTTACGGACGGATCGCCGTTCGCGTAGTAGACTTGCAGAGAATTGTGCTGAGAGTATAATCAAGACAACGGCACGGGCGAACTGGCAATGCAAGGCTGCCGGTTCAAATGCCCCGCTATCAGGAGAAATCCATCGCGGTCCGCGGATGCACGACGTGTCCGGATTGGACCCGCCCTGGTTCGTCATTTGGCTTTCACCAACCGGTGGCGCGACAAGGAGGCAACATGCCGAGCACGACAAAGTCGTCTGATCCTGCGAGCAGCGCTGCTCCAGGAATCGACGAGCCAACGACCCCGTACTCGGTTCTCGTTGTCGATGACGACCTCACGCTTTTGAAGGTCATGGTTCGGCGGCTCGAACGTCACGGCTGTCAGTGCGACGCAGTGGATCGCGCGCGGAAAGCCCTGGACCTTCTCCGCGAAAAGTCTTACGAAGTGCTTGTGACTGACTTGAGAATGCCCGAAATGAGCGGCATCGAATTGCTCCACGCGATGACGGATCTCGGCGTTTCAACGGTGCCGATTGTCATCACTGGCGATGCTACCGTGACCGATGCGGTTGAAGCCTTGAAACTCGGTGCCTTCGATTTTGTCGAGAAGCCACACGGACTGCAGCGGCTCGAAAGCACGGTCGATAGGGCGTACCGGCACAAACAGCTTAATCACTATGCCTCTGCCATGGCCGAGTCAGCCCTCCATTGGGCGACGACCTTCGATGCGGTTCCCGATCTTATTTCTATCGTCAACACCCACGGACGGTTGGTCCGAGTGAACAAGTCCCTCGCCGACCGCGCGGGAATCGAAACGGGCGCGGCAGTCGGACGGCGCCTCTGTGAAGTACTACGTTGCGACGCCGCACTGCGCGGCGTGCCGCTCGAGCAGGCAACGGCCGAGGATCTTGGCCGCGTTTATGGCGAGGCCTTTGGGGGCGCCTTCCTCGTGAGCACGTCGCCTCTGGTGACATCGGATGGAGACGCCATTGGTGCCGTACACGTCGCCCGCGACGTCACGGAAGCCCGCAACGCCGAGATCCAATTGCGGGAGGCGCACGAGGAAACAGAAGCCCTACTGTCGT
>JAHDWY010000760.1 GCA_023384315.1 Candidatus Hydrogenedentota bacterium
GTTTTACGAGTCACGGCCTCCGAACAGTTCCGAAGCGGGAACGACCGAGGAACCGGAACCGGAGACGCCCCAACCTCAAGACCCGAGTACCAATCCGTAACCAAATCCAACTTGTGGAGTACACACCCTGTCATGGCTGGACAAGCGCCCGAATCGTTCAAACTCGCCTTTAACTGTTCCCACGGTACTTTTGTCGTGGAATGCACCCGCTCTTGGGCCCCCAACGGGGTTGACCGCCTTTTCGAACTGGTGGGTCAAGGCTTCTACGAAAACGCTCGCTTCTTCCGGGTCGTCAAATCGCCGAGGCCTTTCATCATCCAGTTCGGCATTCCGGCCGAACCCGACGTTGCCGCGGAGTGGCGGAACGCGACGATTCCCGACGATGACGTGGAAGAAACCAACGCGGCCGGTACGCTCACCTTCGCGACCGCGGGTCCAAACACGCGGACCACGCAGCTTTTCATCAACCTGGCCGACAACGCGTTTCTTGACAGTCAGGGATTTGCGCCCCTCGGCCGGGTCGTCGAAGGGTTCGACGTGGTGAACGCAACAAACGGCGAATACGGCGAGCGGCCCGATCAGGGGCGAATCCAGTCTCAGGGAAACGCCTATCTCAAGGAGGCATTTCCCAATCTCGATTTCATCGAGTCTGTTACAATCGTGGAGTAACGCTATCACGCATCGCGCGCAAACCGGCGTGGAAGGGCGAATATGAGCAGTGTAGTCCGCTGGGGAATCTTGGGAACCGCGCGAATCGGCCGCGCGCTGATACAAGGAATCGGCGATTCCACCGACAACTGCATCCAGGCGGTGGCAAGCCGCGAGTGGACGCGTGCCAGCGAGTGGGCTAAGGAATTGGGAATACCCCGGGCGTTTGGATCGTACGAGGACATGCTTCACTCCGGCGAGATCAGCGCCGTGTACAATCCCCTGCCCAACAGTCTCCATGCCGAATGGACCATGAAGGCGCTCGAGGCTGGATTGCCCGTGCTCTGCGAAAAACCGTTCACGCTGACGGCTTCCGTCGCCCGGGAGGTCGCCGTCTTGGCAAAGCGGAAGAAGTTGCCCGTAGCGGAAGCCTTCATGTACCGGTTTCACCCCATCTACGACCGCCTACTGGAAACGATTCAATCGGGTTCCATCGGCGAAGTTATGGCCATTCGTTCCGCATTCACCTTTCGACTACCCGATCGCGATAACATCCGTTGGAAGAGCGACTTGGGCGGTGGCGCGCTCATGGATTTGGGTTGTTATTGCGTGAACTTGAGCCGCCTGATCGCGGGGTGCGAGCCGCTAAGCGTGGCCGGCGTAGAGCGGCGATCCGGAGTGGACGGCACCATGATCGGCGTGCTGGAGTTTCCGGGAAATGTATTGGCTCATTTCGAATGCAGCTTCGAACAGTATGGTCGTTCCTTCGCCGAGATTGAAGGTACCGAGGGGGTGATCATCCTTCAACGGCCCTGGTTCCCCGGCGAACACACGGCGGAGTTTTTGATTCGGCGGGAAGGCCGGGAGGAAACGATCTCGGTAACCGGCGCGAATACGTACCGTCTTGAAGTCGAAGACTTTGGCCGCGCGTGTCAAACCCATGGCGCTCCGCGCTGGACTATTGACGACGCGGTTTCCAATATGGCCGTCATCGATTCGCTCTACACCTCTGCGCGCGAGCGGCATCCCGTCTCCGTAGGCAAATCATAGCGCAGGGCGGTTCGACGCATGTCCCCAGATGCCACCCCCCGCAGTGCGCCGTTGGACTTATGCGTGCGGCCCGCGAGTCTGGCGGAGATCATCGATCTGCGTAACGAGGTTATCATCCAGGGCACGGGCAGGACTTCGCCCGAGTTTCCCGGTGACTTCGATCCATCCACGGTTCATATGGGCGCGTTCGTGGGCGATCGCAACGTCGGTTGCGCGACCTTTCTCGAAAGTTCCTGGGAAGACGAGCCCGCATGGCAATTGCGTGGAATGGCGACCGCGCCGGATGTTCGCGGCGGCGGAATTGGCGCGCGATTGTTGCGCGAATCCGAAGCGGTGCTCGCGCAACGGTCGCCGATCCGGTTGCTCTGGTGCAACGCCCGGAAGGTGGCGATTCCATTCTACGTGAAACTCGACTGGAAGATAGAAACGGACGAGTTTCTGACGCCCGGCATTGGTATGCAGCGCAAGATGACCAAGCGGTATTGACGGCTCACGCGCCGGGATCCCAGTATGGGGGCCGCTTTTCAAGAAAGGAGCGCATCCCTTCGAGCGCCTCTTCGGCGCGCCGAATTTCATTATGGTGCGCGAGTGCATGGGAAAGGTCCTCTTCCAGGGGCCGGGGCCACAGATCATCCACGAGCCGGCGCGAGTGTGCGATCGCATCCGGAGCGCCCTTGAGGATATGTGCTGCAAATTCGCGTGCGACAGGAAGGACTTCGTCTTTTGGAAC
>JAHDWY010000761.1 GCA_023384315.1 Candidatus Hydrogenedentota bacterium
GCCCGTGGGGAGTGTGGACCAGAATCGGCACGCCGGTATGGGCCGCAGCCAACCGCCCAAGGTAGCCCGCCTTCGACGTGTGCGTGTGGATGATGTCGTACCGGCGCTCGCGAAAGATCCTCGTGAGTTCCCGGTAGGCCAGAAAATCCTGCCGGGGATTGGGGCTGCGGACCAGGTGTGGCACGCGATGGATCTCGATACCGGCCTCAACCACCGCGCCTTCGATGCTGCCTTCGCTGCCGTAGGTCGGCCCGCTGATCAGGTCGGCCTCGAATCGATCGCGGTTTGCCAGGCGCACGGTGCTCACCGTGTTCTCCTGCGCTCCGCCCTTGCAGAGCCTCGTGATGACGTGGGCCACGCGAAACCGTTTCATCGGCGCGCCTCGATGCGCTCCAGGAGCCCGCACGTGAAGGCCGTCCAGTTCAACTCCGTTTCTACCCGGTGCCTGCCATTCTCGCCAAGACGCATCGCGAGATCCGGGCCGGTCAGAACGGACACGATGGCGTCGGCCACCGCAGCCGCGTCGCCCGGCTCGACGAGAAGCCCCGTTTCCCCATCCAGCACGGCGTCAACCACGCCCCCGGACCGTCCCCCCACGACGGGTTTTCCGTAGGCATGGGCTTCGGCGAAAACCAGTCCGAACCCCTCGACCTGCCCCTTGGGACCGGTTCCGGTGGGTAACGCGAATACGTCGCAGACCGCGTATAAACCCGCGACCTCGTTATCTTCGAGCGGTCCCGCAAAGGTCACATGTTCCCGGATGCCCGACTGTTGCGCGAGACGCGAACAGGCGCTCATCGTCGGGCCCTGGCCCACAATCACGAGGTGTGCGTCCGGAACCTGTTCGAGTATCCGGGGCATGGCCTCGATGAGCGTGCGATGCCCCTTGCGTTCGATGAGCCGTCCGACCGCGAGGATCACGCGTTTCCCTTCGAGCACGTAGCGGTATCGGATCGCGTCCAATTCCGGCGGTGTCTTCGGTGATGCGGAACGCGCTCCCGGATGGATCACGTCGATGCGTTCGGCCTCCACGCCGAATTGCTCCAACGCGTCGCGCGTGAAGCGGCTGATGGCAATGGCCGAAAGCGAGGAGTTGTACACGCGGCGGAGTATCCGTCCCGCGAAAGAACTGCGCCCGAACTTGAGGAACTCGTACCCATATGCGAAGGTCACGTAGGGACGGCGGGCCAACCAACCTAGAATGCCGCCATATGCAATGTTCACGCCCAGCACGACATCCGCCCGCCGCATGTACGGCCAGGCCCGCCACCCAAGCGGGACGAACCGGAACCAGCCCAACCCGTACCCGCGGTATCGCAGTACGGCTACGGGTTCATTTTCATCAAACGCCTCTTGCTCCGGAAACCACGGCGCAACGACCGTAACGTCGTGTCCCGCAGCCGCCAGTTCGCGCGACACCTGGAGCGTCAGCGAACTGATCCCGCCCTCGATGGGCGGATAATCCACTGTCGGGATGACGATGTTCACCGCTTCCGCACCACGAAGTCCCCGATGGCCAGCGAATCCATGCCGGTGCTGTAGAAGCAACGCACCGCGTCTTCGGGTGTGTGCACGATGGGTTCGCCCATGACGTTGAAGGACGTATTCAACACGATGGGCACGCCGCGCCGCCGTTCAAAGGCCTCCAGCAAGGCGTAGTACTGGGGATGGGTCCGCTTCGACACCGTCTGCACCCGCGCCGTGCCGTCGATGTGCGTGACGGCCGGAATCTTCTCTCGCACCTCCGGTTTCACGGGGTAGACAAACAACATGAAGGGCGACCACGTACACCCCTCGAAGAACTCGGGCGCGCGCTCTTCGATGCAGCTCGGGGCAAAGGGCCGGAACTCCTCGCGGTGTTTCACGTATTTGTTAATGAGATCCTTCATATCCGGCCGCGTCGGATCGGCGAGGATGCTGCGCGATCCTAATGCGCGCGGACCGAACTCCATGCGCCCCTGAAACCAGCCGACAATATCGCCTTCCGCCAGCAGCTCCGCGGTCCGTTCGACCAGGTTCCCGGGCGTCTCGTAGGGGATCTTGGCGCGGTCTAAGAACTCGCGGATATCGTCATTCGTGAACGAAGGGCCAATCCGCGCGTCGTCCATCACATAACCGCGGCCGTTTCCTGTCAATTGGTGATGCAATTGAAACGCCGCACCCAGGCCCGTGCCGTCGTCGCCGGAAGCGGGTTGCACGTAGATCTCGTCGAAGGGCGATTCCCGCAGCAACCGTCCGTTCATGGCACAGTTCAGCGCCACGCCGCCCGCCATGCACAAACGCCGCAGCCCCGTGCGTTCGTGAAGGTCTTTCGCAATGTGCAGGGCCACTTCTTCGAGCGCCAACTGAGCGGACGCCGCGATATTCTCGTGCCGCGTTTCGATGGGTTCGCCTTTTTTCCGGGCCGGTCCGAACCGCTGCACG
>JAHDWY010000762.1 GCA_023384315.1 Candidatus Hydrogenedentota bacterium
TCGTCGTCGTGCCGAACGACGCCGGCATGAACGTCATGTCCATTTCGCTGCTCCGCTTGGCGGACAGCCGGATCGCCTTGCTCTATCTGCGGAAGAATTCCAAAGGGGATTGCCGCCCACTGATTCGTTTCTCCTCCGACGAAGCGCAATCCTGGAGCGATCCGGTATCCATCATCGATACGATGGGCTACTTCGTCGTGAACAACGACCGGCTGTTACAGTTGCAGAGCGGGCGTCTGGTGGTTCCGGCGGCCCGGCACAGTCTTCCCGGCGCGGAGTTTCAGTCGCGCGGGTCGGCGTTGTGCTATCTTTCGGACGACGGTGGCCAGACGTGGCGCGCCAGCGAGACCGTGTTGGAGGCGCCAGAAGGAAGCAGAAGCGGACTTCAGGAGCCTCTTGTAGTCGAACTGCGAGATGGGCGCTTGCGGATGCTGTGCCGGACCGATCAAGGGTGTCAGATGGAGTCCTTCAGCGAGGACGGCGGCAACACGTGGTCGCCAGTCGCAACGACGGACATCATTTCTCCCGTATCGCCGGCCACGGTGGAGCGCGTCCCCGGCCAGGATGCCCTGTTGCTCATCTGGAACGATCATCGCGGCATCGCACCTGAACTCGCCGGAAAACGTACGCCCCTCGTTGCGGCGGTTTCCCGCGATGACGGCGCTACCTGGGAGAACCGGACGGTGCTCGAAGACCTGCCCACGGGCTGGTATTGCTATACGGCCATGTACTTCAGCGGGGACCACGTTTTTCTCGGGTACTGCGCAGGCGACACCTCCGTCGAGGGAGGGTTGGATCGGGCACGGATTGTCCGCATCCCGATTGAACGCCTGGTTCCATGACGGCGAATCGGCGGAAATGTTTTTCGCACAGCGGCTGTTGCGTATCCGTCGGAGGTTGGCATGGCTGAATAGCCTTCCCAGCACGATTCAGTACCTAGCGCGGGTTTCGATATGGAGCAATTGGCTGGAAAAACGGCCCTCGTCACGGGCGCGGCACATCGGATTGGGCGGGCCATTTCGACTGCGTTGGCCGAAGCGGGCGCTAACGTCGTCATCCATTACCGCTCGTCCGGCGAGGATGCCGACCGCTTGGCCTCCGATTTGGCCGAGTTGGGTGCGAAGGCGTGGTCCGTGCAAGGCGACCTCGGCGATCCGGAACAAGCGAGCGCATTGATTTCGTCCGCGCATCGCGTTGCCGGGGCGCTCGACATTGTCGTTAACAACGCGTCGATCTTCCCGGAATCGACGCTCCGGGATTTCACGCGGACGCAGTTGCAGGAAAGTGTCGACGTTAACGCGTTGGGGCCGTTTCTGATTGCACGGTCCTTTTATGAAACCGGCGGGCAAGGCGTCGTCATCAATCTGCTGGATTGCATGATCGCCGACTACGATCGCAAGCACGTCGCCTATCACTTGAGCAAGCAGATGCTGTTTTCCTTGACGCGCATGATGGCCGTGGAGTTTGCGCCGGCCGTGCGAGTGAATGGTGTGGCCCCGGGTCTGGTATTGCCACCTGCCGGGAAGGATGAATCTTATCTTGCGGGGCTCGCGTCATCGAACCCGCTGAATGCCTACGGGAATGTTGACGATGTGGCCGAGGCCGTGTTGTTCCTGGCGCGAAGCACATTTGTCACGGGACAGGTTATCTACGTGGACGGCGGACGCAATCTGAGAGGCGCGATGTATGGCTGAACGAATCCTGGATCAGATACACATTCGCGATCTCACGTGCCGGTGTATTGTCGGGATCAATCCTGAAGAGCGGACGAATCTTCAGGATGTTATCATCAACCTGACGCTTCATGCCGATCTGCGCGAAGCGTGTGCGACCGATCGTATCGACGATACCATCGACTACAAGTCGGTCAAGTTGGCCGTGCTCGCCATGGTCGAGGAATCCTCCTATTATCTGGTGGAGCGGATGGCGGAGCGGATTGCGGAGGTTTGCCTTCAGGATACGCGTGTCGAGGCGGTCCGCGTGAGTGTGGACAAACCGGGCGCGTTACGTTTCGCGCGCAGCGTGGCAGTGGAGATTTTCCGGGAGCGTGCAAGGAAGCGCTGATACTTCGGAACCTGCGGATGTTTTCGTGTCACTCGGATCGAATATCGATCCGGAACGAAACGTCCCTGCGGCGCTTGAGTTGCTCGCACGGCAGGCGCGGCTAGTCGATGTGTCGACCATCTACCGGACGCGCCCCCTGGATCGGCCGGAGCAAGGCATGTACTTGAACGGCGTCTGCCGGATTCGGACCCATCTTCCGCCTCGCGTGTTGAAATTTGATTGTCTCCGCAAGGTGGAGGCGGCGCTGGGTCGCGTTCGAACCGATGACGCCTTCGAAGCGCGGACGATAGATTTAGACATCGTTCTTTATGGCGACCGCGTGATTCGGGAGGCGGACTTGCTT
>JAHDWY010000763.1:0-1429 GCA_023384315.1 Candidatus Hydrogenedentota bacterium
AATCAGGCGCGGAACCAGTTGCAACAATGGATGCGTCGAGCGCCAGGAGCACGCGTGCGGCGCGGGCGCGGGCGATCAGGTCGGTCGCTTCGGGGATGACGTGCGGCATGGCACGAAAGTAAGCGGCCGATGCAGGATAGCGCGCGGGGATTTCGGCGGACTTGGCGAAGACAATTTGAAACGCGGCGAACCGGTCTGCGGGTGGAAGTCCGGCGAGATGCACGAACTCGTTCATGGATTCGTAGAATCGCAACAGGTCTTGTTCGATGATTCCGCCGTACCGGTAGTAGGCGTGGCGCAGCATGGGATAGGCGCCGTTGGACCCAAGGATGACGAGTTGCCGTTCAATGGGCAAGTTGTAGTACCAGGCGCCGAGACAACGCGTGCCCACGTAGGCGAGCTGAATGGGTTCGGGATTCTCGACTTCGACGAGAGCCTCCCGGATCGCGCCGGCAGTGGCCGCGTCGAGATCCACGAGAGGCAGAATCCATTCGAGCGCGCTGATGCTTTGCTGTATCGCGGCACAGCGGACCTGCTGAGCGATGATGGAAGGCTCGTGCCGCAGGGTTTGCCCAATGGCGATGGACGCGAGCAAAGCGTCGGCTGCCGCTTCGGGCCGGTCGCGATAGGCGTGAGCGACGGCCTCCATGGCAAGTTGATTCGCGCCTCGGACCACGTGCATGAGGTAAGCCGGTCTACTGCGGCCGGGGACTTCAGCCTGGGACGTGTCGAAGCGGGCATCGCCGAGTGACGCCGCTTCATACAGCAGCGCGATAGCCTGCCGGTTTTCGTCGAGGTAGTGTTCCAGTGGTTCCGTGAAATCGGCTTCAAGGACGGATTCCGGCCAGGCGGGCCCGCGAAACAAGGGCCACCACCCCGTATTGCCTCCGTCGTGCGAAGCGTTCGCCGCGCGCGACACGAGATCGGCTGCGTTTGGACCCTCAAGCGGCGGCAGGGCCTCGTTGAACTCGTCCAAAGTAGCGGGAAATCCGGCGTCGCGGATGGCGTCCAACTCCATATGCACCCGCGCGACCCAGTAGAGACGATAGCCTCCGTATGCGACGACTACGACGGCGAGTGCCAAAAGGACTTGCGGCAACCGGAAGGTCACCTCACCGGGGCGCGCGCCACGGCGCGCGGCTTCACGATGCGTGACCGGGGTATTGGGCATACGGTTCGACTCCCTTGCAGTGATGCTTGAGGTAGCACGAAACTGTGGCTCGAAGCAACCGGCGAACGCGACCCAGGGACACCGGAGAGCCGTTAGAAGGACAAGTCAACCACGCGGTCTTCCGCGCCGGCGCGGTGCAGAAGCTGATCGCCGATAGAGGTCCAGCGCGAGGCGCGATCGAGGATCCAGCCGTCGGAGGTTGTGACAACATCGGAGCTTTGGGCCAGCGTCTTGTCCACTTGCGAACCTAACTTTATA
>JAHDWY010000763.1:1439-2396 GCA_023384315.1 Candidatus Hydrogenedentota bacterium
ACCGGCCACTGTTCGACACGGGCGCGTCGAACAGCCATGCGACCGATTCCGTATCCAGGGATTGGAGGCATTCGCCAATCAGTGCGATTGCGTCATGGGTTTCCTCCACGCGGCGGTAGGAGCCGTGCACGCTGGCGAGGTCGCGGATGCACCCATCGCGCCCGCGCAGAAGCACGCCGCTGGAAAGGATGCTCTCCGCGAGGATCAGTTGGTTGTAGCCGTCCAGGACCAACGCTCGCCCGCGAAGTTGTTCGCTTTCAAGACAACGCGCATTTCTGGATGCCAACGCCGAGTCGGAACAGGACGCGCCCAGGACCGCGCGACGCTGACGGCTGGTGAGCTGGTAATGATCGCCGACGAGCTTGATCGCGGCGCGTTCCGCGTAGTTGCGCGACAGCAAGTGCGAGAGATCGGTCACCGCGTCGCGCAATGCGGGAACCTGCGATGCGGCAAACTGGCGATCGTCTTCCGGGTGTTTTCCGCGATGGCGCATGCGTTGAGGCATGCCCCCATGGTAGCGGAATCGAGCTCGCAACCGAAGGACCGCCACGGCGCGCGTTGTTCTCCGGACGCCGTGGCAGCCCTATTGGAACGTTACTCGATAATCGGATTGCTGCACGTATCGCAGTGCTTGGTCTTCGTCAACGACATGGCAAGCCAGATCGGCAACCACAGACCAACGGTAATAACCGACCGGACGAACTCCCGTTTATGGTCGACCGGGACGAAGTGATAGGAGACGCGCTTGCGGCAGGTGCCACAATAAACCTGGTTGTTTTCGGTGGGCATTCGAGCCTTCCTCCAGCTTTCTGGACGGCGAAACGGATTTCGCGCAGTCCGGTTGATGAGTGAACGGTGCGAGGGGCATGCCCGGACGCGGAATTCTCGCGCCGGGTGTCCTCGGGTTCACGAATGACGTTGTTTCAACAGGAAGCTTGGGAGGCAGAAATCAAAGTC
>JAHDWY010000764.1 GCA_023384315.1 Candidatus Hydrogenedentota bacterium
GTGCACGGGTTGCCGTCGGCGTGCTATACTGTAGGGTTTTTAAAGACGTACTGCCAATTTCTTGGAATTGGCCCCAATCGGTTTGTCGATACGTATCAGGCTTGCACACGGCCCACGACCCGGTTCCTGCGCCGGACGACGGTGCCGGTCAAGAGTGCGCCGCGTCCCAAGTGGGTAAGTGAACTTGTTGCGTGGGGGACGGTTTGCCTGGTGCTGGGGCTATGCTGGTTCGCCTATGCCGTGGTGGTCCGGCCGAACTCGAACCCGGCGGACCAGCGGGCGCTCGCCGGTACGACCGAGGAGCTCCACGTTCCGGAAACGGTCGCCTCCGAGTAACGGTCAGGACCTCTGGGCATGCGTAAGGGTGCGCCGGGCCGTTCCCACTCCAACAGTCTCCTCTTTCAATCCGGCGTAGGCTCCTGACGCTTTCCGTTTACGTAACCGACATGCAACCCACTCGCGCATCTGGTATGATCGAGTTCGCGTTTGGTGTTTCACCAAATGCGGCTCTTCCGTGTGAGTTCAGGAATCGGGAGTAGACCCCATCGTTACGCAAGCAACAGAGCAAACGGGTGCGACCGGTCACGCGCGTCGCGCGCTGAACTTGCCCAATCAGCTCACTCTCGCGCGCGTGGTCATGGTTCCGATCTTCGTCGCCCTCTTGTCGTATCACCATTGGGTCGCGTTCGCGATTGGATATCTCGTATTTGCCGCGGCCGCGATCACCGATTACTACGATGGGAAAATCGCCCGCGCGCGAAACCTCGTGACCAACTTCGGAAAGTTGCTCGATCCCGTGGCCGACAAGGTCCTGCTCGCCGCCGGATTCGTCATGATGATGACGATCCCCTCGGCGGCGTCTCCGGAGGGACCGGCGCTTCATATCCCCGGATGGACGGTTGTTGCCATCCTCGCCCGGGAGTTCGTGGTGACCGGTGTCCGGTCACTGTCGGCAAGTGAAGGCGTGGTGATTGCCGCGAACAATTACGGCAAAGCGAAGGCCGTGATTCAGATGGTGTACGTGTTCGTGTTCCTTTTTTTCACCGTCGTGGAACATGCGGTTGTCGCCTGGTCGCCGGCGTCAGCTTCAACGTACCACAGCTACTTGTACGCGATTTCATACTGGGCCATCGTTGCCGTGGCCACGTACACCGTGTATTCCGGCGCCCAGTTTCTTCGCGCCAACTGGAAGCAATTGCATTTGGGAAGTTCCGCATGAAGGTGCCGTCTTCGTCCCGCGCGTATATCGATCTCAATGCCTACGGGAGGAATCTGGGCGTCGTACGTTCCATGATCCCCAAAGAGTGCGGCATCATCGCCGTCGTGAAAGGGAATGCCTACGGTCACGGCGCCGTGCCGATCGCGCGTCGCGCCGTCGTGGAAGGCGCGGAAATGCTCGGCGTTGCGACCGTCAAGGAAGCGGTGGAACTGCGCGCCGCGGGGATTGATGCGCCCATTCTCGTACTCGTTCAGCCAGCCGAAGACGTGCTGTCCGCAGCCGTCGAGTACGACTTGCGTCTGACCATTTCCGACGTCGCGGTTGCCGAGCGGGTGGGGGAGCTCGCGCGCCGTGCCAACCGGGTCGTGCCCCTTCACTGCAAGATCGACACTGGCATGGGCCGCCAGGGATTCTCCATGGATGACGCTGTCTCGGAAATGATGCGGCTCACCAGAATTTCGCACATCGACATCGAAGGCGTGTGCACCCACTTTTCTATTGCCGAGAACGGGCGAGACCCCTTCACGGCGAACCAGGTTCGCCAGTTTCGCCAGGTGCTCAAGCTGATCGAGAAAGAGGGTATCCCCTACGAGATGACCCACGCCGCGAATAGTGCGGCGGTCGTCGGACATCCCGCCGCAGCCCTGGACATGGTGCGGCCGGGGCTCATGACTTACGGCGTGTGGCCAACCGACTCGCCTCCTGCCGAGTCGCCGCTTCGGCCGGTCCTGCGCTGGGAAACGCAGGTCATCCTCGTGAAGGACATCAAAAAGGGCGATTCGGTTGGGTACGGGCGTACGTTCACCGCCGGTGACGCGATCCGGGTGGCCGTGATTCCCGTGGGCTATGCCGATGGATACAAGCATAGCCTGTCCAATCGCGCGTCCGTGCTGATCCGGGGGAAACGGTGCGCCGTGCGTGGCCGCATTTCCATGGACCAGACGGTCGTCGAAGTGTCGCACGTTCAGGGCATAAGCATTGGCGATACGGTCACGCTGATTGGTTCTGACGGCCGTGAATCCATCACGGCGGAAGAACTCGCCGAGCGCGGGGGGACCATCCCCTACGAAATCCTGACGGGGATCGGCCCACGAGTCGAACGCGAATACGTCGACGATCCCTCCGAGTCATGAGCATTTACCTCATTGACGGGTATAACGTCATTCATAAATGTCC
>JAHDWY010000765.1 GCA_023384315.1 Candidatus Hydrogenedentota bacterium
AGGCCACGGGCGTTTCGTTGAACGTGCCAAAGTGATCCTCGAGCCGTCCCTTGAGTTCGCCTTCAATGACCGGCCGCATTGTCTCGAAGGGAAGGGCTGCCACCCTATCCTGAAGGTTGCTCAACTCGGCACAGACATCCGGCCCAAGCACATCGGGCCGGGTGCTGAGAATTTGGCCGAACTTCACGAAGGTCGGACCTAACTCCGTAAGAGCAGCCCGCAATCGCGCGCCCATCGTCTCCGGCACGTCTGGCGCCTGCTCGATGAGATGCAGGCTGCGTAGCAGTTTGGCCGGCGCCCCCTCGTACAATCCGACGCGTCGAACCAGGTCCGCGAAGCCGTGACGGACCAGCACCTGCGCGACTTCCGCAAGTCGCACGGCGTCGCCGACACGTCGCGAGATGGTTCGGTACGGCACGGTTATCCTTTCAGCGGCGTTCGTTCAAGTAAACGGCTATCCTAACGGCCGAGGGCATCCAGGAACTCGGCGGCACTGGATTCCATGGTCTGAAGTCCTTCGCCCGAAGGCGAAACCAAATCCGCGGGCGTATGGACCCGCGCGCCCGGGAATGAGACGATGGCCAGGCGCTCGCCCGCACCCTGGCTTTGCTGTACGTGAACCTGCCACAGCTTGGGCGTTGGAGAACCCGAATCGATGGCGCGCGGCCAGATGTAGGGCTTGGGAAACACCTTGCCGATTTGCTTTAGAAGCCCCGACGACGGATTTCCCACCAACTCGATGGGTCCGCCGAAAAACGCCATGGCGGTAACGGCATCGTCCGGCAGATCTCCGGCAGCGTCCGCATCAAACCGCACCGGTCCGACGACGACGGAGTACTCCTCCATGCGACTGGTGGCCGCGGCAGCCAGAAGCCACTCATCCAACGATGCGCCCAAGGTGGCCTCCGAAGCCCCGAGCACGGGGGCGCCGGCCGCGACTTCGACCATCATGTCGTAAGCGAGATCGTTGGCCTGGGTACGCGTGAGATTGAAATGCTTCAGAACTTCATCCGGTATCAGGGAAGGCTCGACAACGTAGAATCCGAAGCCCCAGCGCGCGACGGCACGGAGCCGCTCGACGCCGAACTGCTTGCCCTGTTCGTTGGCCGGATTGAGCCAGCGTTGACCGTCTGTAGAGACCGCGGTGAACTCGTCTTTCCCATCCACAACCGCCAGCGGATCAAGCGTGATGCCCGGTGTTGCTCCCGCCTGACGGAGTTGTGCGGCGGCATTGGCCATGTCTTTCGGATAATCAGGCTGAGCGCCTTCCAGGGATCCCGGTCGGCCCTCCCAGGTGACCGGGATCAGCGCGTGTGAAACGTCGGCGCCTTTCCAGAAGTTCACGGCCTGGATCAGTTCCGGCAACGACTCGCCGTCCGGCACGGTGACCCAACATTCCGGAACGCCCTCCGATTTGGCGTCGGGCATGTTCGCATGAGCCCAGGCGTAGAACATGTCCACGTCGGCGGGCTTCGGCAGGGTAAAGGCGATCCACACGGGATCCGACGCGAGTGAAGCGCCTGGCGCCAGCGTGACCGCCGGGTCGAAGGTGGTCGTGATGTGCCCCTGGTACCGGCCTTCAAACTTATCCAGGTGGACGCCCGTCTTCGCGCGGCCTACGGGAAGACCGCCTACGGCCAAGGTGACATCCTTGACGGGATCGTGGAAGAGCGAGAACAGAGGATCGCCCACTTTCGTATACACCGGCGACGCGCCGATGACGTCGAAGCGGCGCGGGCTTTCCGTCGTTTCCGGGCTAAGATTGCCGAAACCGCCCGGGCCAATCACAACGGGGCTAATCTTGGCGACTTCGAGAGGTTCGGAGCCGTTGTTGGTCAGTTCCATGCGAACTACGTAGAACGGATGGGTCTCGTGGTAGGTCAAGGAATGGACGATTCCCAGTCCATTCGGACCGGACATCTTGACCGTGTACTTCATGCCGGGTCCCAGTTCCGCCGTTTCCTTGTAGCGGGTGGTATCGCCAATCCCGAGGTCGCGCAGATCGATAACCGAGCCGTCCGCCAGGGTAATCGTTGCCGCCACCTTGGTGAGTACCGTACCGATCCCCTTGATATCGAGACTCCACTCCCCATTGTCGCCGCCGTAGGTGATGTACATTTGCTGGTCGGCGGTGGTGATGGTGTAGTGGTCCCGCAACGACCATGGAAGATCCGCCAGGTCGGGGGCGGGCTCTTCTTCCGCGAACGCCGCGGTACAAACCAGTATAAGAAGCGCCGGAACGAAGGAATAGAGACGCGTTGTCATGAATCTTCTCCAATACGTGGGGACACACCGATGGCGGATTATACACCAGGCCCGGCGGGCGTGCGAAACGCAACGCGTCAGGCGCGCAGGAATTCGCACACCGTTTCGATGTGGCAAGTACTGGG
>JAHDWY010000766.1 GCA_023384315.1 Candidatus Hydrogenedentota bacterium
GTTTGGAACGGGCATCGAAAACGTGATGATCACGTCGGGCGTCTCGGGCGGGTTGTTTCTCGCTTTGCTCGCAACGGTCAACCCGGGCGACGAAGTGATCTTTGCGGATCCCTACTTCGTGATGTACAAGCACCTCACCAACCTCATCGGCGGCGTGTGCCGTATGGTGGATACCTATCCGGATTTCAAGCTGACAGCCGAAGCTGTGGAACGCGTCATCACGCCGAAATCCAAGCTCTTGATCGTGAACTCGCCTTCCAACCCCACGGGCGTTACGTTGACACGTGAGGAAATGAAGGACCTCGCGGATGTCGCGCGCAAACACAACCTGCTCGTTATCAGCGACGACATCTACGATCAGTTCCACTACGACGGACCCCCAGCGACGATGGCGGGGCTATACGAAAACACGGTTGTGCTCAATGGTTTCTCGAAGATGGCCGCCATGACCGGGTGGCGCGTGGGATTCGCCGCAGGGCCGAAAGACCTGCTGAACGAAATGAATACCCTGCAGCAATACACCTTTGTGTGCGCACCCTCCTTCGCACAGAAGGCGGCGGTAAAGGCTCTCGATATGGACCACTCGCCCCGGATCGACGCGTATCGGACGAAGCGGGACCTCATCTACCAGGGTCTGGTGGACCGGGGGTTTTCCGTCACAAAGCCTGGCGGTGCGTTTTACATTTTCCCCGAGGCGCCGGGTGAAGATGGGGACGCGTTTGTTAGGAAAGCGATTGAAAACTCATTGCTGATCATTCCGGGCTCGGTGTTCAGTGAACGATCCTCCCATTTCCGGATCAGCTTCGCCGCAGAGGAGGCGACCATCTTGCAGGGGTTGGATATCTTGGAGCGGTTACGCGGATAGCTGGCTTGGCATGGGCTGCGTGGGGTGCGCTATGGAATCTAGATGGGGGTACCTTGCGCCTCTCTCGGTTGCCCGTGTTGTACCGCCGCAGGTCGCGCATTGCACATGCTCATGGCGAAAAGCACACAGGACGTGTAGTACAAGGGGTAGCACAAATACCCGTTGAGGGCCGAGCCACCGTAGCGCCATCGTGCGACGAAGATGTCGGAAACGTAGAAGATCAGCGCAGCCGGCACAATCCAGGAATTGGCGTGCCGAGCCCCCCACGCGCCGACAACCATGGCCGAGATAACCACGGTGTACGCTACCACGGCTGCGCGTTCGTCATCGGGAACATGGGGCAGAATCCATACCAGCAGCATTCCCGCCATCGGAACGATCGGCAGGAGCGCGAGTGCGCAGTCCCGCCATATGAGGCCGGTAGACCAGAACCCCGCCATGAGGAATAGATGCGCCCCCAGGAACGCATACAGGCCCCATACAAAGTTCTTCGGTCCGATCACGTCCCCTATCCAGCAGCAAGATAAGGCGAAAAACACAAAAAGGTGGTACCTGGTCGAATGCGGCTTTCCGAGCAGTGCGATTCCCATATAGGCAGTGGATGCGAGTATGGTGGAGAACCACAGAACTTGCCGAAAGCCGTGGTACTTCGCCACAAGCATGATGGCGGTCGAAACCCCGGTGACGACGGCGAGGGCCCATACGGTTCGTGTCAGATTCGGCGACCGGTGTGAGGAAGTACGTTGATGCACGGCAATGTATATTCCGGCTTTGGTTGAGACATCCTCGGAGGAGGATGTGCGAAATCCCCCGAAAAAAGCAGTGACACCGTAGTTAGGATACGGTATTGTGAACTATTAGTCAACTAAAGTTCGACGGCTCGTCGACAAATGCGGCAGGCGAATTGGGTAGAACCCCCGGCAGCCTGTGGCAGACAATCGAACTGCGGTTGGCGTGCCCTTCTCGTTTCCTCATGGCATTCGGGCGTGACCCTGCCTGCCCGGGGTCGCGCTCGAGACATTCCGGTGATTCAGGCTCCTTCATGCCGCCGGAGCAGCCTGGCCACGCTCGAATGCTGGTCTAACCCTGCAAGATCCAGCGGGGTTCTCCCCCTTCGGTCGCGGGCGATGGCGTCGGCACCCAGGTCGATAAGCAGTTGCGCCATGCCCCGGTAGTCATCGTCAGCCGCCTCGTGGAGCGCAGTCCAGCCCAGGTCGTTTCCCGCGTTGACATCCGCGCCGTGGGCCACGAGGAAGCGGACCATTCGCTTGTTGCCGGACCGCACCGCGAGAAGCAGGGGTGTGTCACCGTAGAGGTCGCGGGCATCGACATCGGCGCCGAGATGAATCAGGAGCCGCGTGATGGCAAGACATCCGAACTCCGCGGCAAGCAGCAGGGGTGTGAAACCGTCGTCGTCGCGCGCTTCGATTAGGGATGGGTCGTTCTCAAGGAGTTCGCGGACACGGATGCCATCACCGGCGATGACCGCGTCGTGGATGCAGAGGGGCATCGCATTGTTCATGGC
>JAHDWY010000767.1 GCA_023384315.1 Candidatus Hydrogenedentota bacterium
TCAAACAGTTGACCGCCGATACCAGGCGGAAGGTCGGCGAGGTGGGGCGCATGTACCCGGGGGATGACGAGGACATGGCCGGGATTGACGGGGCGGATATCCATGAACGCGGCGACGTGCTCGTCCTGGTAGACCATCGTCGCGGGCGCTTCGCCCCGGAGTATGGCGCAGAAGATACACGAATCTTGAGGGTTTGCCGCGCACATCGGTCTGTCATTTCACCCTTGCCGCCACCGCCTCGGTGGCACGTGACTACTTGTTTATCATGCGGCCCGCTACGGCGTCCAGTCGCCGCAGGACTTCCGGATCGCGGGCGTCCGGGGCGGTGATCAGCGCGTATTCGAGCGCCGTCTGGCAGCCCTGCCCACAGGACTCTTGGGTCCGTTTCAATTCCCCGTCGAGTGCCTTGATGAGGGACCGCGCGTGGTCCGCATTGGATTTGAGGACGCCGATGATCTGCTCGACCGTCACGTGGTCGTGATCGGGATGCCAGCAGTCGTAGTCCGTGACCATAGCGACCGTGGCGTAGCAGATTTCCGCTTCGCGGGCCAGCTTGGCTTCGGGCATGTTGGTCATGCCGATGACGTCGCAGTTCCATTGGCGATACAAATGCGATTCGGCCATAGAGGAGAATTGGGGACCTTCCATGACGAGATAGGTGCCGCCGCGCTCCGTCTTTACGGGCAAATCCTTCGCGGCAGCCTCGACACAGTCGCCGAGATAAGAACAAACGGGATGGGCCATGGAGACGTGGGCGACCATTCCCGTGCAAAAGAAGCTCTTGTTTCGCGCGAAGGTGCGATCGATAAACTGATCCACGATGACAAAGTCGCCGGGGTGAAGGTTTTCCTTAAGAGAGCCGACTGCGCTGACGGAAAGGATCTGCGTAACGCCCACGCGTTTCATGGAGTCGATGTTCGCGCGGAAGTTGATCCCGGTTGGCGGAATCTTGTGCCCGCGTCCGTGGCGGGGCAAGAAGACCAATGTTTCCCCTTCATATTCGCCGAAGAGAAGTTCATCCGACGGTTCGCCGAAGGGCGACTCGACGCGTTGCCATCGCTTGTTCTCCAATTCGGCGATGTCGTATACGCCGCTGCCGCCAATGACCCCGAGGATGGGTTTCTGGTCAGTCACGTGTGCAATCCTTCCGTGTTTGCTCGTGCCGCGCTCTCACGCGGTCAGTTCGCCGATGATCTCTGGAACCCGGCTCAGAACTTTTACCGCGCCGGTAAAGTCGCTGTCGCGGGTTAGGGGCGTCGGCACGACGTAGCAGTCGATGCCAGCCGCCCGTGCCGCCGTGAGGCCGCGGAGGGAATCCTCCACAACGACACAGTCCGCCGCGGGGAGCCCCAGCCGTTCCAGGGCCACCATGTACGGTTCCGGGTCCGGTTTCGAGCGTGTATAGTCGCCGCTGGCGACAGTGAATTCAACCAAATCGAGCATACCGGTGCGGCGGTGGATGATTTCGAAATGATCCCGGCGGGAACTGGTCACGATCCCCATGCGAAAGCGGCCGTGGAGCGCGCGCAAGGTTTCGTAGGATTCCGGTAGCAGGATCGGCTCGGTTTCCAGCAACTCGGCATAGCGGGCATTGCGGGCCTGCTTCAGCGTTGCGATCTCATCCCCGGATACGCCTTGTTCCGCGGCGAGATGCCAAGCGCCCTTGGCCTGCACGAGGAGCAGTTCGCGGTAGAGGTCTTCGGTCAAGTCGACGCCGGCCGGCGCGAGGACTTCGCGCGTCGCCTGGTAGTAGAGGTGCTCTGTGTCGACCAGGACGCCGTCGTTGTCCCAGAGGATAGCTTTCTTCATGGGGGCGAGGTTCTCTTTCTATTCTGGATAGGACCTACAGGACGTATGGGACTTATAGGACGGAAGACTGCACTTCTTCGGCTAACCCAGCGAATTCGAGGACGCGTTCGTCGGGGGTGCCGGCGTCGATGTCGGCCATGACCACGTCGCAAGGGCCGAGTTCTTCGTAGATGCGCGCGAGGTCGGCGCGCAACTCATTGACCGGCTTGTTCACGAGATCGGTCGGCGTGTACATGACCGCGCGGCGCGCGTTGGGGCAGAGGCGTTTGGCTTTAGCCAAATCGGACATGATGCCCATGTCCACGTATCCCAATTTCTCGATGCGCGCGTAATCCTCGATATAGGGATCCACGTTCCATGCGCAGTTGTGGATGCCGAAATGGTCGAAGGCTTGTGAGATGGCTTCGTCCCAAGGGAAAATGTGTTCGCGATAGAGGACGGGCGACACCATGTTGACCACGCAATTGCTCAGGGTTGCGTGGCGGATGAAGACACCCGTACGCGCCTGCCGTTCGTAAACGAGGCGCATGCCGGCAATCATGGTGCTTGTGATGACCTCGAAGAGGTGGCGGGCGAGC
>JAHDWY010000768.1 GCA_023384315.1 Candidatus Hydrogenedentota bacterium
GGCCTACCATGGTGGCGACGGTCACCTGGTCTACTACGATTCGAAGACAGACCGCATGCACGACGTAGGCGATCTTACGCGTTTGAGTGGAGAATCGAATCTGAAGCGCGGGCCACAATCGAAGATTCACGCGAAGTTCGGGGAAGGTAAAGACGGCCGTATCTACTACGGTACGCACGGGGGAATCTGGTGGAACTATTCGCGCTTCGCCACAAAGGAAGGCTACCCCGGCGCGCACTGGGCGGCATACGACCCGAAGACGAACCGCGTGGAGGATTTCGGACTTGGCGTGCCGAACGAGGGCGTGAACACAGGCGCATACGATCCGCTATACAACCGCATCTACGGATTAACACACCCCCGCGCACACTTCGTTTATTACGACGTGAAGACCGGCAAGGCCGTCGACCTGGGCCGCATCAACAACTGGGAATCCATTTGCCGCACGCTCGGCATTGACGATCAGGGGAACGTGTACGGCAGCTTCGGTATAGGCCAGATTTTCAAATACGATCCCAAGACCGATGAGATCGAGGAACTTCCGGTCCGTCTGCCGATCCGCGAAAAAGGAATCTCTTTGGGACGCGACTACCACAAGTCCGAAACAGCTTGGCGTACGGTTGTTTGGGACACGAAGACGCGCCAGTTCTATGGGGTGGAGGAGAGTGCGACGATTCTTTTCTCTTTCAACCCTCGGGACAATACCATTCAGCGGTTGGGACAGCTTGCTATTCCAAAGTTTGCGGATCGCCGCGACGTACCGTATGCGACGCTCTCCCTCACCCTCGGCCGCGATCGAAAGCTCTACTATGGGGCGTCCGGCCGTGAATTCGATTACGGCGGCAGTGCCGGGCTTGCTACCGCGCATCTCATCACCTACGATCTCGCCTCGGGAAAGACGGAGGATTTGGGCGAAATGCTGCTCGAAGACGGGCGGCGGGTGCTTGGCACCAATGCCGCGGATACGGGTCCCGACGGGACCATCTACATGGTGGGAGCGATTGAGGTTCGCCCCGATGCAAATAAAAAAGTGGAAGCGGCGGGAAAGATCGGAGATGCCTACTACCGGTTGGCTCTATTGATCTACCGGCCTCGTTAGGTGATCGGAATGCGATTCTTTTTATGGACTCTTCTGCTGGTTTTTCCGCTGTGCGGGCAACGCACACTCGAGTACGACCGCTCCGTTGTCAGCCAGGTTCGAATCGATCTGCGTGAACTCGGCTATCCTCCCGAAGACGTGATTCCATCCGGCGAATGCGCCATCCGTTCACTCGCCGTCGCACCGAACGGCACGATCTACGGCGCCACGAGCGGAAAGCGCAGCCACTTGTTCGCGCTGTTCCCCCAGCACGGTTACGTGCAGCCCCTGGGGTTTCTGAAAGACGTTTCGCTTGTGCACCGCGCCTTGGCCGTGTCGAAATCCGGCGACGTTTACATCGGCGCGGGCGGGTCGAACGGCCACCTGTTCAAGTACGTTCCGAAAAGAGACGAAGCAAAGGCGATCCGGATTGATGCGCCGCTCGAAGTCACCGATTTGGGCGCACCCGTTGCCGGCGAAGGAATCCACAGTCTCGCGATCGATCGCGAGCGGGATGTCCTCTATGGGCTGACATGGCCCAGCGGCCAGGTCTTCAGCTACAGGATAGGCAGCGTGGAATTTGTGGCGCACGGCAAGGTGGCCGAGCGGAACATCCCGGGCGAGAATTTCGAAAAGCACAAGAATGTCGGTAAAGCGATAACCGTTCATTCGAGCGGCTTCGCGCTGATGTCGGGTGAAAACGGCAGAATTTTCCGTGTGAAGGCGTTGGGTACGGGCGTGCTCGAACCGTTGGACCTCAACGCGCCCACCGTCCGCGGCCGTGAACCGTACAACGGGGTCGACGCCTGGGCCGAGTCGGAGTCCGGAATCCTCTATGGCGGCACGTCGGACGGCTATCTCTTCCGCCTCGATCCGAAATCGTGGAAGATTGAAAATCTCGGCAAGCCGCTCAACCAGTACCGGATTCGGGGTCTCGCGTTCGCGAAGAATGGAAAGCTGTACGGCGTGGGCGGCGACGACGACGAGATGGCACGCCTGTTTTCTTATGACCCGGCGAGCGGCGTCTATGAAATGCTCGGCATGATCGACGTTAACCGAAGGCCGTATTATTCATGGCAAGCCTACGTGATCGATGCCGTCGCCGCCGGTCTCGATGGCACTCTCTACTTCGGACAAAGCGAGCGGAAATCGAAGCTTTATCTGTATCATCCGTAACGGCACCGCCGCTTGCTGACGCGCGCGGCTCCGTAAAATCATTGCGGAGCCGCGCGGTCTTTGCCACCGGCCTAGAAGTCCAGTCTCAAGCCTACACGCGTCGTGCGGGCGCCCGCACCTTCCAGGCTTTGT
>JAHDWY010000769.1 GCA_023384315.1 Candidatus Hydrogenedentota bacterium
CGGTGACGAAGCCGAAACTGTGAAAGCATCCGTATTCCTTTACGTCGCTGAGGTGAATTCCGCCGCCGGTGGCGCTTTGCACGACATACGTATTGCCATTTCGCCGCTCGGTCATCTGGTAGTGCTCGTGTCCCGCGACGGCGGTGAAGCGGTGGCCGACGAGGGCTTTCTCGAGGCGTTCCCAATCGCGGAGGAAGCGGGGGTCGTCCCACATGGGTTTGTGGAAGAAGAGGAAGGTGTGGCGGCTACCGGTGCTTGCGGCGATATCCTGTTCCGCGAAGGTCATCATGGCTTCCCAGCGGGGTCCCCGGCCGTCGAAGCGTTCTTCCTCGGTGTTCAAGATGAGGAAGTGGCAGTCCTTGTAGTCGAAGGAGTAATAGGTGCGGCCGAAGTCCTGGGTCCAGAACTCGTAGCATTCAAGGTTGGCGATGTCGTGGTTGCCGACCGTGTAGAAGATCGGGGCGTCGATGCGTTCCGCGTGCTCGTTGTACTCCGCCCACTCGGCGTCCCACTTCGCCCGCTCTTCCATGTGGCCGGGGATCATGTCGCCGACGGTGACGACGAAATCGGGATCGAGCAGGTTGATGGAATCCACGGCGCGATCGTAAATGGGCCACTTCCCATCTCCCCCGCTGGTCTTGTCGCCGAGGATGACGAAACTGAATTTGTCGGCGTCGTTGGTCCAGTCACCGTCGCGCATGGGGACGCGATCCTGGAGCAGTTCAGGAGCTTCAGCAGGGCCGGGTATCGTCACTAGGAAAATGAGCGCGAACGCGCCGATGCATCGGTACGAGGAATGGGACCGCACGTTATCGATGAACATGGATTAACAACCTTTCCGTTATTTTCCCACGGGGTCGACGGGAATCGAGTAGCCTGCCGTTTCGCTCGAGAGCGCCACTCGTGCAACGCCGTCCCAATCCCAGTCGAGAGTATTGCACAGGTGGCTATCGAAACGCGTATCGGACGCGAAGAAATGGGGGAATCGCCCGTAGCCCGTGTCTCTCATACGCACAAGCAGGTGTAGTGGGCACTACGAAGGGGGGAATGTGCATGCGAGGAGTTTCCGATCGATCCGTTCATACAGGGTATGGGTGCGAGAAGTCCACACCTGTGTGCCGATAGATTTCCTCGGGAGTATTGCTCACCGTCCTAGCGGCACTGACGTGACACCGATCGTTGGTTCTGAGGCCGGATGACGCCATCCGCCGCTATTTGCACGACCGTTAGCGGCGACAGCTTACGTGGAAAGGACATCCTGTATGGGACCCGTACTGTCTCCGAAGGCATCGACTTCAACATCCAAAGAACAGAGCATGGTGTGATAAAGATTGCAGAGGGGGGTTGCCTTGGGACTTGCCACGTGGTGGCCGGTGGTTAGTTTGCCTCCGGCGTTGCCTGCGACGAGGATCGGCAGGTTGTTGGGATCGTGGCGGTTTCCGTCGGAGATGCTGGAACCGAAGAGGATCATGGTGTTGTCGAGGAGCGAGCCGTCGCCTTCGGGGATGTCACGCAGGCGGCGCAGCAGGTAGGCGTACTGCTCCACGTGCCACCGGTTGATCTCGCGATACTGCGCGATCTTTTCTTCCTTGTTTTCGTGATGCGACATATCGTGGTGACCGCCGGATACGCCGGGCAAGAACGAGAAGTTTCGGCCGGACACGTCGTTGGCGAACATGAAGGACAGGATGCGCGTGGAGTCCGTCTGGAATGCGAGGACCATGAGGTCGAGCATCAATTTCACATGTTCGCGGAAATCCGCGGGGACTTTCTGATCCGGCGCCGAAGGAATGGTGGGCGCCTCGGATGGTTTCCAGTCCCGCGGATCCGGCTGAAGGGAAAACTCGATGCGCCTTTCGACGGCGCGCACGGATTCGAGGTACTCGTCGATCTTGACTTGATCGTCGCGGCCGAGGCGGCTGCGCAGTTGTTTCGCGTCGTCCAACGCGAGGTCGAGGATGCTCCGAAAATCTTCTCGGCGCTCGGCGCGGAGTTCTCGTCCGGTTTCGTCTTTGTCGCCGAAGAGCCGTTCGTACACGAAACGGGGATTGATCTCCTTGGCCACGGGCAGATTTGCGGAGCGCCAGGAGATGTAGGAACCGTAGAGCCTGGTGTAGCCCACGTTGCTGTCGATACCGGAAATGACAGGGTCGATGCCAAGTTCGAGCGATGGCAAGGGGGTCAGGTGGCCGAGGCGCTGTGCGGCCAACTGATCCATGGAGATGCCGCCGGCGCTGATGTCTTTGCCGGTCGTTTTGGTAACCGGTTCGCCGGTCAGGAAGTTTGCCGTCTTGGCGTAGTGCCCGTCGCCGTGCTGGCTCGCGGCTTTGTCGAGACCGGAGAAGATGTTGATGGAATAGCGGAGATCCAGGAGCGGTTCGAGCG
>JAHDWY010000770.1 GCA_023384315.1 Candidatus Hydrogenedentota bacterium
CAACGAAGTGGATTCCATCGAAGGCAAAGATCGATTCGTCATGCAGTTGACCGAAGACGTCATGCGCGAGGACTTCTCGACGGACTCCAACGAAGGCATTCAACAATTCATCAAGAATCTCGTCGGGTTTTATGTGATTATGGAAGGCATTTTCTTTTACAGCGGTTTCGTCATGATCCTGTCCTTTCACCGTCAAAACCGCATGACGGGGATCGGCGAACAGTTCCAATACATCCTGCGCGACGAAACGATTCACCTGAACTTCGGTATCGATCTCATCAACACCATCAAAGAAGAAAACCCTGGCGTTTGGACGTCGGAACTGCAGCAGGAGATTCTCGCGCTCATCCAGGAAGCGGTCGAGTACGAAATTCGTTATGCCGAAGATTGCCTGCCTCGTGGTATATTAGGACTGAACGCGGAACTGTTCCGCGAGTACGTGCAGTACGTGGCCGACCGGCGGATGGAACGCATCGGCTTGAAAGCGCACTACGGATCGCGCAATCCTTTCCCGTGGATGAGCGAGACGATGGATCTCATGAAGGAGAAAAACTTCTTCGAGACCCGCGTGACCGAATATCAGACGGCCGCCAGTCTCGAGTGGTAGGTTTAGGCGCGTAGGAGGCGCCTGAGTGTCGGGGAACTTTTCTTGCACGAGAGGTTCCTCGATCTTTTTTTGCGCGCCGGATAACTGCACCCCCCCACGCCGCGCGGTCCTTGCTGTCTTTGATGTCCCTGCTGTCCCTGTAAATCTTGCCGCCCAGCGGGAAACGCGCGATCAGTACCGCACCCGGCTGAGCATGATGGCCAGCCCAAGTACGACGACCGCGAGCACGACAAGCACGACGAGCACCCACGCGCGCGATCCTTGCCGCCGTGCCACGGGGGGCGGCTCGGCGACGGGCCGATTGGTGATGCCAAGGTCTTCAAGCGTGAGGGGGGCGAAACCGATGGACGACTCCTGATGGGATGCGGCTTCCGCGGCCGCGATGGAGTTCTTGAGTTTCGCCGCGCGTTCATCGCCATAAAGTTCGATGAGCCGGTCGCACACTTCCATCGCTTCCTGCGGGCGTTTGAGCCGGCGCAGGCAACGGGCGCGCGGAAACATGATGTTCTTCTTCTCCGGAAAGGCGGCCTCCAGCCGGTTCAGAACGTTGAGAGCCTCTTCGTACCGGCCGCTCCGATACAGGTCGTCGGCCTTCTGGAACTGCGACTGAGCTTGGCCTTTGTCCACGGCGCCTCCTCCCGGTGTGGCTCCTCAACGTCCAGAGTGTGTGCCAATCCCGACAGCTTGTCAAGCGGACATCCAACGCGCGCAGTCCCATGCTATACTCCGGCGTGCGGCGCACGGGATGGTTCACGACAATGGGAATAAGACACTACATACGGGTGCTGGTCTCCGTCGCGTTGATGACGGCGCGGACGCATCTTCGGCGGGGGCGCACCTGGATCATGGCCATACTGATTCTCACCCCGTCTGTCCTGCCGCCGCTTGTCGCCTACCTGAACGCGCGATTCGATTCAGGGCTGAGCATGCCTCCGGATCGGCTCGCGGCAGCCCTATTCGATTTCCTTTACGTGTACACGCTCGTGCCGTTGACGGCGCTCTTTTACGCGTGCGCCCTGCTGTCGGAAGAAATCGAAGGGCACACCTTCCCCCTATTGCTATCGCGGCCCGTCCCCCGGGGCGCTCTGGTGCTCGGCAAGTTCGCGGCCTTTCTCTTGGTGTCCGCCCTGCTGGTCGTCGCGTCCCTCGTCGCGACCTTCTACACTTGTGTACTTTTCTTGAAACTTCCGGCGACTGGGGCGCATCATGCCTTGTTGGCTCGGTACGTCTTGTTATGTGTGGCCGGGCTCGGCGCGTATGGCGCTTTGTGCCTGGCGGTGAGCACGCTGACCCAGCGGCCGGTGCTGGTAGCGGCACTCTTCATTTTCGGTTGGGAGAAGATGGTCATCGCCATACCGGGCTACGCCGACTTTCTGACCTTGCAAAAGTATTTGGGCCGGTTGTTACCGGAGGTGCCCTTCAAGCGTATCGAGATCGTAAAAGTGGAATTGCCGGTCGAATTGATGCGGGAAGTGTATCCCGTGAGCACGACCGGTGCGGTTGTAACGCTTGCCTGTGTTACGGCGGTTTTGCTTGGTCTGGCGTGCCTTGCGGTTCGGCTGCGCCAGTACGCGGCGAGCAGCGAAACGGCGTAAGTGTAGCGCGGGACGCCGGGGACCTGTGGCGTGGGGACCGTTCAAGACTTAGGTACGCTGCCGCGTCCGAAGGTTTTACCCCAAGCCAATTAAGTGCGCGATCCGGGACGGGAATCATTTCCCTCCTACGAGAACGAACAGCAGATATTGGATGAAGGAGTCTCTATCATGAGTGAGATGAAT
>JAHDWY010000771.1 GCA_023384315.1 Candidatus Hydrogenedentota bacterium
ACCCAGCACCATGAACACGGGTTCCATGCGGATAGACCCGAAGGCAATGTGTGAAGCCGACAGGCAGACCGGCACGAGCAGGTTCTCGCATTCCTCACGCTTGGGCCGGATTGAGCGATACGAAATGGGGTACGGCGGGAATCCGCCGACCTGAACGTCTCCCTCATTCCACACACGCCCGTCTTTGACATATCGCTGTACGTGGTGCGAATCCATCGTATACGCCGCCATACCGACCGTGTCCTCGAAACTCGTCTTGCCCTGACAGTCGTGCTCGGTCATTACGTAGTCCGAGATCATGCGTCGCGCTTCGCGGATGTAGAGTTCGTGCGGCCATCCGCCGTTATCCGTGAACTCGTCCTTAGGCAGGCCCCACTGATTCACCTCGTCCTGGATGTCTTTCGGAACCCGTGGGTCGTTTGCCAGGAACCACATGAGTCCCTGTTGATAGTCCTTGTGCTCTTCGATGATGCGCTCCCGCGTGGCGTAGTCGCCGTCGGGGTACTCGTAGTTCATACCGATGTTGTCCGTCGCGAAGGCACCCTTGTTATTGGTGTCGGTCTTGTTGTTGGGCATGTCCTTGGAGAGGTTCAGCACGGTCCAGTAGCCGGCATTCATGTACCGCAGCAGCAGTTCGTAGCGCAGCGGATCGTAAAGGTCCGGCTTTGGGAACGGCATGCGGTTGTCGGGATCGTTCGTCATGCACATGCGGAAGCAATAGGCCTGCACGCGGTGATCGCCACTGCCTTCCTCGCCGGGGCCGCCTTCCTGAATGCCCGGGAGCAACCCGCTCGAAGGATCTCCCTCGACAACGTACGGATCAATAGCGCATTCAAACTGGTGATACTTGGCGTTCCTGGTCTGCACACCGTTCAAGGTCTCGTTGTACGTGGCGTTCGACTCCCGGCCCACGTGATAGGACACGCCGGCTTTTGCCAGGAGATCGCCTTCGTACGTGGCATCGATGAACATTCTTCCCGCGTACCGGCGGCCGCTCTCGGTGATGATCGCGACGATGCGGCCATCCTGTTTCTCGACACCGTCTTCAAGATCGAGACGCTCGTTCAGCACCACCGGAATCGCAGCTTCCGCGACCATTGCGTTGAACGTGTTCTCCGCGACATGCGGCTCGAAAGTCCACGCTTCGTCCTGTCCGTAGTGCTTCCCAAGGCGCTGGTAGAACTCCCGCGAAATGCCGCCAATAGCCGCCTTGTTGCCGATGTCCGTCGCGCCCAACCCGCTGGACGACAAGCCGCCAAGATGCCCGCCAGGATGAACGATGATGGCGGTCTTGCCCATCCGCACCGTCTGAACCGCGGCCGACACGCCACCCGAGGTGCCGCCGTAAACGACCACGTCGTAGGATCGATCGCTTGCCTCAGTTGGATTCGTGGTTACCTGCGCATTGGCAACCGCAGCCACGGTGGCGAACACGATTAGCGAAATTACAGATCTCATGCTGTCTCCGTCTCCCGGGATTCCTTGATATTCCCATATTAGTCGCGTGCATCGTCATTGTGAACGAAGAAATGAATTTCACGGACCGATAATCCCGCCGATTGAGATTCTTCACTTCGTTCAGAATGACTGCGTACGGCAGTCGTCGCATTAAACCCTGGCGGCCGCTACAACCGCCGGACACCAAATCCGCCGCCCACTTCGATCACCGCTCCCGTCGCGTAATCAAAATATCCCTCTGCCAGCGCCGCAACCACTTTGCCCACGTCCTCCGGCGTTCCCCATCGCGGTTGGAGAAGCAACCCCTCCGCGATGAGCTTGTCATACTTCTCCTTCACGGCAAAGGCCATGTCCGTCCCGATGATACCGGGACGAATCTCGTACACATTGATGTTGTGCGGCGCGAGTTGAACCGCGTAACTTTGGGCCGTCATGCTCAGCCCCGCCTTGCTCACGCAATATTCCGCGCGCGATGGACTGGCGGTATCCGAAGAGACGCTTGTGATGAAAACAACTTTGGGCGCGTACGCGGCGCCGGATTCAACCTGCTTGATCATCTGATTGGCGACCAACTGGGTGAGAAAGAATGGCCCCCGCAGGTTGATGCCAATGACCCGGTCAAAACTCTCCGCCGTTGTCTCCAGGATATTCAGGCGTTTCAGCACGCCGACTCCGGCGTTGTTCACCAGCACATCAATGGTTCCGAATGCTTCCAGTACTTCTTCGACCATCCTGGGGTGATCGTCGAGATTGGCCATGTCGCCCGCAACGGGAAGGAACCGGCAACCGAGCTCCTCCACACGCGTCTTGACCTCATACAAGCCCGATTCCGTGTTGCTGGGGTCGGCCTTCGTCGCGCACCCCGCAATGTCATACCCGTGCTCCGCGAGCGTCAGCGCGATCCCGCGTCCAATTCCGCG
>JAHDWY010000772.1 GCA_023384315.1 Candidatus Hydrogenedentota bacterium
ATGACCGCGCATTCGCCATGGACGGTGACGTAGATGGAAAGCCGCAAGTCGTAGTCGCGGGCGCCTACCGTGTGTAAGAAGCGACCGCCTTGATGATGCTGGTGTTCTGTGATGTTGCCTTCAGAGAGCACCTTAATGCGTGAGACGATTCGCGGCAACAGATCGAGCGGCAGGTCGGTCTTGTACACGAGGACGCCGTCAATGCGATAGCGCAGACGGATCTTGTCCGACATGGGTTCGATGTGAATGTCGCTCGCCCGCTCGTTGACAGCCGCGGAGATGATGTGATTGACCAGTTGGACGATGCTGTCGCCGCCGGCTTCGGCCCGGGCGCTCCGCGCCGAACGATTCGTACGAAACGCTCGGTAGTCTTCGATGGCCTGCCGGATCGATTCGATGGGTCCGAGCGCGATGTCAAATTCGGCCCGCAACAGATCCTGCACGGCGTGTATGCATTCGGTATCGGTGGGATCGTTGACGACGACCGTTATGCGGCCATCTTCACTTCGACTGAAGGGGATGAACTCGTGTTTTGCCAGGTAGTCGGGTGCAACGCCGCTCAGCACGTTCGGCTCGATCATGGCGAAGATGGGTTCGATAAAAGGCAACCGCGATTGGTTTGCCAGGTTTTGTAGAAGGGTCCGCTCGTTGATGGCGCCGAGTTCGATGAGGGCCGCACCCAGCTTAATGCTTCGCTCTTTCTGCATCGTGAGCGCCGCTTCGAGTTGATCTTGTGTAATCAGTCCCTGTTCGACCAGCATGTCGCCCAGCCGTATGCCACGGCCATGCCGGTTCACGGCTTCGGAAATGGTCTTCTTCGTTGCGAACCCCAACTCGACGAGCACGTCGCCGAGCTGGCGCGGTTGTTCAAGAAGTTCTTGAATCCGTATGGCGCGCGCAAGCTGCGCCTCGGTAATCACCCCGTCCTTGACGAGAGCCGCGCCGATAAAGGACCGACGCGGCGTTGCCTGTTCCGCCTGCTCCAAATTACCCCCTGCTGCGAACAGTTCCCGTCGTCCCCTACGAGAAGATCGCGTCCACAAACTCCCTTGCGTTAAATGGCTGCAAATCCTCGACAGCTTCACCAACACCAATCAACTTGATCGGTATTCCAAGTTGGCGCTGAATGGCCACCGCGATTCCACCTTTCGCAGTACCGTCCAGCTTGGTTAACACGATGCCGGTGACGTGAAGCGCCTCGGTAAACACCTTGGCCTGTTGGAGGCCGTTTTGCCCCGTGGTCGCATCCAGCACCAGCAGCACCTCATGTGGCGCGCCCGGAACTCGCTTGGCGACGACACGCTGAATCTTCTTGAGTTCTTCCATGAGGGTCACCTTCGTGTGAAGGCGTCCTGCCGTGTCGATCAGCAGGCAATCGATGCCTCGTGACGCGGCCGCGTCTGCGGCGTCGAAAGCCACGGCGGCCGGGTCGGCTCCGTCCTTGTGTTTGATGATGGGGACGCCCGTGCGCTCGCTCCAAATCGTCAGTTGTTCGACGGCCGCCGCCCGAAAGGTGTCCGCAGCTCCTAACATGACCGTCTTGCCTTGTTGGGTCAAATGGGCGGAGAGCTTGCCCGCGGTGGTGGTCTTGCCGGAACCGTTCACGCCCGCAATCAGCGTAACATGGGGTCCCTCAGCGGTTTGCCAGGAGAGTGTGTGGTCGCCGGGCTGGAGCGTTTTGGTCAGCTCTTCTTTCAACATGTTGACGAACGCGTCAGGGGAGTTCACGCGCCGTTCTTTGGCGAGTGCCCGCATGTCCTCGATAATTGCCATCGTGGCCTCGACCCCAAAATCGGCGCCGATAAAGATCTCTTCAAGCTCTTCCAACAGGTCGTCGTCGACAACTGAACGACCACCGAACACCCGCCGGACACTACCGGAAAGGTTGTCGCGGGTCTTGGAGAGCCGGTCGCGGAGTTTTCCGAAGAAACCGCGTTTCACTTCTGCCATTTCATCTGCTCCTGGGCGCGTAAACCTAGTGATCGTAACATCTACGGGTGTCCTGGAACAAATGAAATGCCGGTTTGAGATGGTTTTGAGCGCGAAAAACGCGTATGCTACCCGCGGCATGACGCCGTCTCGCCGGAACCATCATAGGGATCAACGCGCAACGTGGATTATTTGAAGCACTTACTGATTCGCACGCCCCTTTACCGTCCGGTCACGCAGGCCCGGTACCTGCTTTCCTACTGGAAGCGTACGCGCCATCCTGAACTGGAAGGTATTTACCAGGAGCCGTTCTGTATCGAAGCCATGATGCGCAAAACGATCCAGCCGGATTGGAACTGTGTCGATATCGGGTGCCACCTGGGGTCGGTTCTCAACGAGTTCGTAACGCTGGTCCCGCGTGGAACGCACCACGCCTTCGAGGC
>JAHDWY010000773.1 GCA_023384315.1 Candidatus Hydrogenedentota bacterium
CGAATCGTGGAAGGGCACGTTGGCCGTTTCGAGCAGCGTGGACGAATCCACTACGGAAACCGACGCATCAAAACGATTCAACACATAGAGCCGGGTTTCGTCCTGGCTCAACACAAGGCCCGTCGGCCCCGGCCGCAGTTCCGTGGTGGCTCCCGTGACCACGCGGTCGCCGTTGGCATCGACAACAACCAGGTTGTTTGATCCCATGCCGGTGATGTAGCCGCGCGTGCCGGCGCTGTTCCAGACGATGCCGCGCGGATCTCCGATGGACTTGTCGCGATCCACCTGCGGAACGGCCGGTGTCTCGTAAGGGTCGACGCCGCCAGGTTGCGCAAGCGCCAAATGCCCGGCGTTGAGGTCTACAACACTCGTGGTTGTGGGTGCAGCATCGTCGACAATACCGATGTTGACGCGCAGGAAACGGCCATTGACGTTGGGTTCGAAGCGGACCTCGTTGATGCCGTCCGTACCAACAACGGTGATGTCGCCGCTGGTCGGGTTCACGGCGAGGGCCATGCAAATGTTCATGAGTTCTTCGGCGTACGCGACGGCGGGCGCGGGCGCGTTCAGCGACGTTACAATCGCCACATCGCGGTCGATCAAGTCCCAGCCCGTGTAACGGCCCGAAAGTCCGGCACTGGCGCCCGTGATCCAAGGCGTCCAATCTTCACCGTTATCGTCACGCCAAACGCCGCCGCTGTCCTTCTTTACAATGAGGCCGACCGGCGGGGGTGTTCCATTGGCCGCTTTGGCAGGAATCCAAACGTTGCTGTCCATGTTGGAGTCGGTAGGATCGTTTGGCGGCGGGTTGACACCACCGTACGGATTGCCGGCGTCTTCCATCGCCGCATTCGTCGGGAAACCGCCGAGCGTGCCGTCGTTACCGCCGGCAATCAACGTTGAGCCGTTCCCGGATTCGAAAATCGCCGCGTAAACCGTCAGTCCGTCGGGGCTGACGGCCAGCGCGCGAGGGTCTTCGGCTTCGATCACAATGTTCGTGGGGGGAGTAGCGAGATTGCCCGGCTCGAACCGCTGGATCGTGTTCGCCTGTGAGCACGAAACGAATGCCATGGTGGGAGACCCTGCGAATACCACGTCGGCAGGTTCATCCAAGGTAGTCAGCGTGCCGAATACGTGTTGCGCGCCCACGTCGACAATACTCACCGAATCGGAGATGTGGTTCACGACCCAGACTTCGGCATTGGTACGGAAACGTACGGAAACCGGATCAATTCCGACCGCAACGCTTCCCGCATGAACTGGCAGGCCGCCGCTTACATCGAACAACTCGAGCATGTCGTCTGCTGTATTGCAGACCGCCAGTGTCGTCCCGTCCGGACTGAGATCGACGGGATGCACCTGAGGCGACTCGAAATTCACGAAGCCCCCTTGCGCCCAAGCCGTCGCCCCCACAAGTGCTACGGCGGCCAGAACAACCGCACTCCGAGACATGGTTTGAATACGCATACGAATCCCCTGCGATTACCGGTTTTGCCCTGGTTTACCTTGCAGCCGGATTACGTTGCGCACATTCGCGAAGAACGACAACCACGAGAGTAACAGCCCCGCACACCCGGAGCACCTACAATAGCCTAAGTCCGGAAAATGCACAACCTTGGACCATAAAGGGCTGAGGAGAAGTGAGTTAGAATAGAGCGAGGTTCAAAAATGCCGGGCGGCGCCGTACCAGTTGCTGCTGCCGTGGTCGAGATGGAGCACGGGGACGCCGCTCAGCCGGGTTTCCATGCCAAAGGTGTCGCGCATGTCTTTCCCGAACTTCCAGTCCGCCCCTTCGAAGTGGTGCATTTCTTCGTACTGGACCTTCTCGAGACAGACCCGCCGCACGCACTGACAATACCCGACGGGTACGCCGTCTGCTTCGCGCATGCGGTATTCGCCCGCGGACTGCAACAGGGTCTCCCACTGCTCCCACGGACGGACTTCGCCGAGCAGCACCCGCGCGGTGTCCTCGCGGCTCAACATCTTCCTGCCGTCGGGGATGGTGAACATGCAGTCCTCGGGCAGCTCAGCCATCTTCGCCAGCATGTTCGGTGCGAGCAGGATGTCCGCGTCCAACACGAGGACCCACTCGCCCCGCGTTTTGCCGAGGCATTCGTTGAGCAACAGCCCTTTGGTCTTCGCGTGCTCCGGCGCAAACGCGGTTGGAACGATCCGCAATTCGGGATGGGCAAGTTGCATGCTGTCGATGACGTCTTCGGTAGCGTCGAGGCCAGGAACGTACGCCACGATGACCTCGATATCGTTCAGCTCGACGCCTTCTTGATGGACCAGATTTTCGAGGCAGGCCTGAAGCCGCCGGGCGTAGCGCGTGCTGACCATGACCACGGAAAACCGGACCGGTAGC
>JAHDWY010000009.1:0-3778 GCA_023384315.1 Candidatus Hydrogenedentota bacterium
GTTCGGTCGCGGGGCGGGCGTACGCGGCAGACCGGCGCAACCCGCGCCCAGCGCCAGTGCGGCGGCGCCGGTCTGCAGGAACTCGCCGCGGGTTATCGTGCGGGACTTCCGTTCATGGGACGACGTCATGGCGATCCCCCTTCCAGTTTTTGGCACTTCATCCGGCGACGGTTTCCGAAACGGACTCAGTGTGCGCGATGAAGTCGACCGGAATCCAGAGGCGCACGGAGTTGACGAGATGAATGGCGCTACATCGCGCGAGGTCATCGACTGTAATGACACCTTCCGCAATCTCGCCGCGGGCCAACAACTCCGCGCGGAAAGTCCCCGCGAGAAGTCCACACGAGACCGGCGGCGTTACCATACGTCCGTCCAGTTCGACGACGACGTTTGCGGCTGTGCTCTCCGTGATTTCGCCGCGCTCGTTCCAGAGCAGGACCTCATCGCAATCCGGCCGCGACGCGCGGGCCGTTTCGTAGGCCGTGCGATGGGTGGTCTTATGGAAGAGGAAGATGTCGATGGAATTCACCGGCGTTCGCGCGAGACCGACGCGGACGGATTCGGCGACCGGGGCCGGGGCCGACTCGATGCGATAGCACCCGTCGCGGTCGACGAGCAGGCGAACCTTGAGCGGAACATCGATGAAATCGCGCGCCGCTACATCCAGTGCCGCACGCAGCGCGCCCATGTCGAAGGGGATATCAAAATACCGGGCGCTGGCGGCGAGGCGGTCGAGGTGCCGATCCAGAAGAAAGTAGCCGCCCTCGTAGAGGATGGATTCCAGCAAGGAAAACTCCGGCCGATGCGCGGTCAACACGGCCGCTTTCGCGAGGCATTCCTCGAACTCGCCGTCCGGCGCGGAGTCCCACGTGATACCGCTGCCGACGGGATACTCCACGGTGCCGGTTTCGGTGTCCACCGTTGCCGTGCGAATGGCCACGTTGAACGCGGCGCGGCCCGACGGCTCCCAGTAACCGATAGTGCCGCAATAGACGCCCCGGGGGCCGTCCTCGAATTCGCGGATGATCTCCATGGTGCGCACCTTCGGCGCGCCCGTCACGGAACCTGAGGGAAAGAGCGCGGCAAAGATCTCCGGCACGGAAGCGCGCGCTTCGCATGCGATGGTGGAGGTCATTTGCCAGAGGGTCGGATACCGCTCCACGTCGAAGAGCCGTTCCACGCACACGGAACCGGTTTCGCCGATGCGGCCAAGATCGTTGCGTAGAAGATCGACGATCATGACATTCTCCGCGCGGTTCTTGTTAGACGCGGCAAGCGCGCGCGCTTGGGCCTCATCTTCTTCCGGAAACCGGCCGCGCGATGCCGTGCCTTTCATGGGCCGTACGCGCAAGGTCAGTCCATCGCGCTCGAAAAAGAGTTCCGGCGAGACCGACACGATCTTGTGGCGACCGAGATCGAGGAATGCGGCATGGTCGGTTGGTTGCGCGTTACACAGTGCGCGGAACCAGGCATGGGCTGACCCCTGAAACGTCGCGCGCAGGGGGAAGGTGAAATTCACCTGATACGTGTCGCCCGCGGCGATCAACGCGCGCAAACGCTGCACGCGTTCTACGTAGGCGTCGCGTGATAATGACGCTTCCCACGCGCCGACCGCGAACGATTCGTCGTCGGGAGTGCTATCTTCCGCCGGCTCCTCGTAGACACCAAACCAGGCCAACGGCAATGGCGAAGCGGCGTGACAGCGTAAGGCCTTGTCAAAGGCCTGCGCCGCTTCATACGACAGGAAGCCCGCGGCGTAGTGCCCCTTCGTTACGTGTTCCGCCACCGCCGCCAGACACGGCGCGACCTCTTCAAGCCGCTCCGCGACACACACCGCGACCGGATCGCGAAACCACCGCGAACCAGAACGGGATACAAAATGGATGTCACCAAAGGCAGTCATGGGAAGACGAATTCCGTGTTGACACAACAACGCAGACCAACCCAAAGCCTAGCACCGGGGCGCGCGGTGGTCAAAGAACTGAGGCACACTGTTCAGCTCGGCAATTCTGTCGGATCCGGTTTGCATCTAATATGCTTGACAGTAGTATCGCTACGCGATATTATTGTCTTGTGATAATGAGTTTCGCCAATCAGGAAACCGAAAAGATCTTCCGGGGAGAAGGTTCGCGGCGATTGCCGTCGGACATACAACGCGCCTCACGGCGAAAGCTGGTCTACTTGGACGAAGCCGACAATCTACAAGACTTGTTGGCGCCGCCGGGGAATCGGCTCGAAGCGCTGCGGGGCGACCGGCAAGGACAACATAGCATTCGAGTCAACGATCAATGGCGGATTTGTTTCGTCTGGAAACAGCCGCACGCTTACAACGTCGAGATCACCGACTATCTTTGAGGTAATGGTTATGAAGAAGCTTCCTCCGATTCATCCTGGCGAAGTCTTACTCGAGGACTTCATGAAGCCCCATGGGCTGAGCCAGTATCGGGTGGCCATGGATATTGGGGTTGCGCCATTGCGGATCAGCCAGATCGTACGCGGCAAACGCGCCATCTCGGCCGATACGGCGCTTCGCCTGGCGCGGTACTTCGGCACCACGCCGGGAATCTGGTTGCGGTTGCAGGCGCGCTACGATCTGGAACTTGCCGAACAGAAGGTCGGCAAGCAGATCAACCGTGAAGTCAAAACGCTCAACACGGCCGCTTCGGCAAGGCACTGATTGCGACGTCGCGAGATTTCTTGAGCCATGTGTCCGCCTGCGCTACATGGCGCGATCTTTTGCCAGCCACTCCATTGCCGCGTTCGTGACGCGGTCCGCGTGGATGCGGGTCATGCAACGGTGGTCGGTGGCGCAGACGGGTTTCTGGCAGGGGCCGCAGTCGACGTCGACGCGGAGGACTTCGCCGCGTTCGTAGGGGCCTGCGCTGTAGACCGGGGCCGTCGGGCCCATGATGCAGATCGTGGGGACCTTGAACGCGACGGCCACGTGGCGCGAGCCGGAGTCGTTACCGATCAGGAGGTCCAGCAGCGAGATGGCCGCCTTGAGCGCCGGGATGGTGGGCGGTTGCGGAGGACGGAGGAGCGGATGCTTCGCGTTGGCGAGGACGGCGTCGCGGGTCTTTTCTTCGCCGGGGCCGGTGAGCAGCAGGCAACGCGCGCCGCATTGTTCGTGAAGCGCGTCGGCCACAGCCGCATAGCGTTCCGCGGGCCACAGCTTGCTTGGACCGAAGGCCGCGCCCGGCGCGAATCCCACAAGCGGTCCCTCGCCGGCAAGATGGTCCCTAAACGTTTCCACCAACAGCGGGTCCGCCGCCAACTCCAGTCCCGCACCGTCGTCTTCGCATCCCAAGGGCAGCACGAGATCCAGATACTCCGTCGCCATGTAAACCGGCGCGATCTTGCCGTTCTCCTGATGCGGCGGTACGCGTTCCGTGAGGAAGGCGGAGCGTCCGCCCCGCGCGTAACCGATGCGCGTCTTCGCGCCGGACAGCCACGCCGTCGCCGCCGAACGGAAGGAGTGCGGAAAGGCGATGGCGATATCGGGACGACGACGTCGCACGAGCGAACCGGTCTGGAACAATCCGAAGAGACCGTCCCGTCCGCCGATGGAAACCGTATCGGCAATCCAGGGGATGCCGTCGAGGAGCGCACACGCAGCCGGGCGACCCGCGACGATTAATGATGCGTCCGGATACCGTTTATGAAGCGCGCGCAATGCCGGCGTGCACATGGCCACGTCGCCAATCCAGTTGGGAACGAGTGCGAGGATGGTCTTCACGTCAATAGCGTTTTCTACTCGGAAGAAACAGGCGCCCGAATC
>JAHDWY010000009.1:3788-14618 GCA_023384315.1 Candidatus Hydrogenedentota bacterium
AGGATCTACAATTTCTCGCGATTCTCTGTAACCCGCCGGCCCAGCTCTGATACGAATTCGTCATCGCCGAGGGTCGATCGGAACACCTGCTCGCGTTCGGCCAGGTGACGGCGCGTGATATCGCCGAAGTCGACAATGGCCCGCACCATCACGGCAAAGAAGAAGATAAAGAGGAGCGACAGGAGGAACGCGAACTGGCGCGGGTTCTCCTTCACGTGAACGATCTGTAGCCCCAACAGCAGCACGACAATGATCGCAATCAGCAGGTAAAAGCTGAAAGGCCGCGAACGGTTCGCGTCCTTCCAGGCTTTGCGGACATGCATGCCCAGGGTTTTGACGCCCTTTATCTCGTGGTCGTGGGGCATGAAGGCTCCTCATTAAGAAAATCCGAAATTCAAATCTCGAAATCCGAAACAAATTCTAAGGACCGAAATTCAAAACTCAAACGGCCCATCTCGAATCTCTTGGACTGGGATGCGCCATTTAGCAAATTCGAATATCGAACCCCGGTACGAATTCGAAGAACCCAAATCCTAATCCCGTAAAAATCTCTCATCGAGTCCACCTAGACTCTTCGTTTAGAACATTCGAATTTTGGATTTGTTTCGGATTTCGAGATTCGAATTTCGTGCTTAATTCTTCTCAGAGGCCTAATTCAGGCCGCAGCCACCCGCCATTCGGCAACAATTGGCCGCTCCACAGCTCGCGGGCATCTCGGCCTGGCGAGCGCCCCCGGACAAGGCCGCGAAGGCGCTGGCTTGTTTCGTCAGTTTCCTGGACCCGCAGGACGGGCATTCCGGGACGGATTCTCCCCGGACCAGGATTTCATTTTCGGCGTGGCATTCCTGGCACGCAAATACAAAGAGAGGCATTCTGCAACACTCCAAACCGCAGTACCTTGCGGCAACCTAACGTCCTGCCAAATGGTACCAGAGAACGGCTTGGCGGGCAAGGGCGGCTACCGGATGAACATGACCGTCAGCAGCGCGTGGGACTCTTCGCGGGCGCGGACGGCGTGTGGCTCGTTCGGCGCCAGATGCATGAGCTGGCCCGGCCCGAGTTCCTCGGACTTGCCCATGGCGTCCACCACGATGCGGCCATCCAGGCAATGGATGACGGTCGGCCCCGCCACTTGGTGGGTGTCCATCTCCCGTTCGGGCGACAAGGTCAACCGGATTAGCTCGAGATTATCTGTCTTGACGATGGCCTTCGTGCCTCCGGAGGCCGTATCCTCATCCCACGTGGCGAGATCCACAACCTCGCCTTCCGCAGCGTGGTGCAATGCCATAGTTCACCTCCCATAGCGCTCTCATGCCCGTTGCGTCGTTCAGAATACCGGGCGCCGTAGAGGTAACAGGTTGTGCCGGGCCAAACTTCCGGCTGCCGTAAAATCACCGAAAGTCGAGCATTTCGCTGTGAAAATACCGGGCGAATCGAATTCCGCGGGATGCTTTGAAGAACGGCGACCCACTATATATAGGCGCGGAGGCATTTCGCGGCGAGAACCTACAAGAGACGATAAGGGTGAAGTTTATCCAACAGATGGTGTCAATGCGTGGCGAGAGCACATTTTACGGACAAATTTGCGTGGGAATAATTTTTGAAAAAACCGACAAGGGGTATTGACAGCCCCTATATGTTGTGGTAAACTCGCCTCAGTGTCTGGAACTAATGTGTGGATCCGGTCAGACTTCATCGCACCGTGAAGTCATTCCGCAGCCCAGACCATATAGGGTCCACACGACAACCTGAGCGGACTGAGGCCAACGACCGCAGCCCAATGGTTTCAGAGTAGTAGCTCAAGACCGTGACCCTCTTGCGCCAAGATACACGGAACACGGTTTCAGGCACTCCCCGCACTGAGCGGCGGGTTCCCAAGGCCCGCCGCTCCCTCCATTTCCGGCGATATGGATCCGACGCGCCCGGAAGCCGCGTGCGTACCCGAAAATCAAGACCGACGAAGCATTGTGGTGCAGGCTTCCAGCCTGCAACTCTTACCGGCCGTAGATATCGGGGCCGGGGGGGAAGGAGTCGTAGGGGCCGGCGGAGAAGCTGAGGATGTCGGCGAAGTTGGGGAGGGCGGGATCGCTGCGTTCGATGCGCCATTCGCCTTCGCGATTGGCGAAGGTGAGCCAGATTTCCCCGGTTTCGGTTCGGGGGAACCAGGCGGTCTGGCCGGCGAAGCGGCCGGTGGGATCGCTGATGGCGGTTCCGGAGAAGCGGCAGTAGAGGAGCACGCGCACTTCGCCTTTGGCCTCGAACTCGGTGAAATCCCATTGGCGAAGTTGCCGAGTCATTTTGCAGGCGCCGTACCGTTCGAAGAACCATTGGTAGGCCCGCTTGACGTATTGGAACTGCCACCATTGGGGATCGCGGTATTCGGTGCCGTAGAGGTCCATCACGCCGTCCAGATTTTCCGCCGCGAAAGCCTCGTTCCATTGCTCGATGCGGGCCGCGATGGCCTCGGCGGTGGCGCGCTGTTCGTCGGACACGCCATCGTAGGAGGGCCACCAGTCCTGCGTTTTGGGCAGAATTTCCATGGGTCCTTCCAGCGGGCGGCTCTGCGACAGGGCGACGAGGTCGGTCAGCACAATTTCTTCGTCGATACGGCTTTCGACGAAGCTGAACGCGAGATAGTCGCCGAAGTTGACCGTACCTTCGTAGGGTTCCTTTTCATTCGTCAACGCAGTCACGGCATACGCAACAGCCTGTGCAGGGTCGGCGGCGGGATCGGTCCAACTGCGTTCGTCGATATTCTTGGCGACCTCGGCGAATTCGCCAGTCGGGTACGTACGTTTGAACACCGTGTAGGAGACGTCGCCTTCGCGAAAAGGCCATTCGAGCGTGACCGTGGATTCGTTGCGTTTCGCGGTAATTCCGCGAACTGGTGCCGGTAGAGACGGAATCATGAAGGACTGTTCTTCGTAGTGGCTTTCACGCGTATGCATGACGAAGACGCCGCGTCCCACGCGGACGATAAAGGCGGACCCGGACCCGTCGGGACCCAGGTGCTGATCCAGCAGTTCGGTCCAGCTTTGGGCGGAGGGCATGCTGGCCGGTTTGACCACTCGGTTTAGCGCGCCCATGACTTCCGGCGGCGCGTAGGGCGACATAATCGGCACCCAGTAGTGGCGGCCCGAGTTGGGAATCAGCTCCACGATTTGGCCGGGCCGTTCCATACCGTAGGCGCCTTTGAGCATCAGGCCTTCGTCGCGAATGCCATCCAGGTCGCGCAAGTTGAGTTGGAATTCCTGGGGCGTGCGTGACACGACCATCTGATATGCCACCGTTGCTTTTTTCGCGACAAACTCCTTGTCGGCGACGAGGCCGCCCTGGATGATCTGGGACGCGACCGGCTTGATGGCCTCGGCCCAATACCGCACGCGCTCGCCCGCCCAAAGATCGCGGGCTTCGGGGAAGGCATAGACGCAGGCGCCGCCCATCGTGCCGTTCAGCACCATGGCCCGATACAATGAGGGAGGCATCCCCTTACCGTCCGAGGCGGCGCCGAAAACGCCCGGCTCGAGCAATCCGGCGTTCGCGTACCAGGCGGAGTCCGGGGCAACGCCCCACTGCGCCACCGCGCCTTCCAGCCACAGCCCCATGAGCGCGCCCTGCTGCGCGATGGTTGCGCCCGCGCCGTGCCCGGCGAGCGGCACAACATAGCCGCTGCAATTGCGGAAGGTGTTTAGCAGGGGGCGGCACTGCGCGTTCGCTAACACGTGCAGCCAGCCGGTGCCGTCCAGCCGGATGGCGATAAAGCGGCCGTAGCGCGCGGCGAGATCGGTCGCACTGCTGAGCCAGCGGACATTGGCGGGCAGACCGACGTCGTCACCGCCGCCGAATGTGGAGTAATCGTCAAAGGCGAGATTGGAAACCTGAATTCCTTTGATCGCCGTAAACTGAGCAATCAATTCTTCGGCCTGCGCCAGGGGATAGACATTGCGTGGATTCTCATCGGCGATTTGGATCGCGACCGGTATCTCGGAGGATTGAAGGAACTTGAGGAGATTCGTGTACCGAAGGTGGCGGGTTTCCGCATCCGGACCGGAAACGTTCACCGCCATAACCGAATACGGCCGGAGGTCATTTGGCAACGTGGCCCATGCGCTGGCGATCTGCTGGGCGTAGGCCTCGGTATCGCCAGAGGCGCTGCCCGGCGCCTGGAAGAGAAACAGCGGATGGTAGGGACCGATCTCGACCGTCAGCGGAGGATAAGTTTGTGCATGGGCGTTGCTTACCCCCCACGCGAGGGCGGCACAGATCGCGAGCGCCCACGATGCCCAAACCTTGAAAACCGTCATATGCCGAATTGTATGCAACCTGATAACCACTTCACAAACTGCGCGTCCCTCGACTTGACACGCTCAACCGGGCCAAAGGGGTATATGTCCTAAATCGCCCAAAAAGATGCACTTGGGACGGAGATATACCTGCGTGGACGCATCTTGATGCAGATGCGAGGGTGGTTCGGCGCTGCCAAACCTTGAATCAATCGCTGTAGCGACATACAATGCGGACTTCCTACGCTTTTTTCTCGAAATCCAACCTACGGAGACGTTTGATAAGCATGGCAGAGGTACGCGGGTTCCGCGGTTTTCGATATAACAGAAACCAGGTGGGCGACTACTCGAAAGTCGTCACGCCACCGTTCGACGTCATCACGCCGGAGGAGCGGACCGAGCTTTACGGGCGCAGCCCGCATAACTACGCGCGCCTGATTCTGCCCGACGAGCGGGGGGACCTGTCCAAGTACGAAGCGTCGGCGTCCGACTTAGAAGCCTGGATCGCCGCGGGCGTGTTGCAGCAGGACGAGGAGGATTCTTTTTACCTCCTGGAGCAGCGCTTCACAAGCCTCGACGGGACGGAGTGCGTGCGGCGCGGTTTTTTTGCGGTTACCAAGATCCCCGAGCCAGGCGACGAGACCGTGCTCGGCCACGAGCGGACTTTTGAGTGGAAGGTGACGGATCGGTTGGCCCTGACGGGTGCCACGAAGGCCAATCTGGGCGCCGTGTTTGTCTTGTACGACGACCCTCAGCACGCGTTAGGTCAGTTCCTGGCGCAGATGGATTCGCGGCCGGAGGATTTGGCAGCGCAGACCATCGACGGCGTCCAGCAGCGCGTGTGGCGCGTCCCCGCCGATCCGTCCGTGACTGCGTTCTTCAAGGATAAAAAGCTCTACATCGCGGACGGCCACCACCGGTATCGCACGGCTCACACGTATCGCGATCAGATGCGGCTGCAGGAGAAACCGGAGGGCCTGCGTCCCTACGACTATGTGCTGATGGGCTTTGTGTCACTCGACGACCCCGGGCTTTTTGTCTATCCCGCGCACCGGGTTTTGGATGAGCCTGAAGGATTTGACGAGGCCGCGTTTCTGAAAGGGCTGGAGCCCTGGTTCGCTATCGAGAAGGTGAGCGACCATCTTCCACGCCGAGTCCAGACCGAGCCGGATTGCGCCATTGGTGTTGTGTTGCGGAGCGGTTCCCAGTATCTGCTGCGACTACGCGACATTGACCGGGTGGATTTGTTGGGCGATGCGCACGGCTCCGCCTGGCGCGATTTGGATGTGGCGGTGTTGCACGGCGGCATTTTGGAGCGGGTGCTGGACCTGCACGCCGATTCGGAATTCGTCTACGAGAAGGACGTGAACGCGGCGGTGAGCGCGGTGCTGAACGGTAAGAAGGGGATGGCTTTCATTTTGCGAAACATGCACCCGAGCCAGGTGTGCGCATGCGCCGACGCCCGCGAATCGATGCCGCAGAAGGCGACCTATTTCTTCCCCAAGTTGCCATCGGGAGCGGTGCTGCACCGTCTCGTGTAACGACTACTCCCGCGGGCGGACTTCGTCGAGGAGTTCAGCCATGACGGCGCTCTTGGCGTGTTCGTCCTCGATCTCGTACGCATTGATCAGGTTTCGGAGCACGCGGCGGATGATATCTTGCGCCGTGGGGACTTCCGCAAGCAGATGGGTGAGATTGGGCGCAAGTCGACGCCGTATCTTGTCCACCTCACGATCGGTCAAGATGCGGCCGTCGCTGTAGCAGTCGAAGTAGGTTTCATTTCCGGCTACGGTCGCGCGGGCGAGGTAGTGTCCGGGCACGCCGCAGCCTTCGATGCGAAGCCCCACGCGATCGCCCACCAGCATGAAGGCGCACACGAGGCTGATGGGCAGCCCCTTTCCTTCCTGAAGCACGTACACCATATTGCTGTTTCGCGGGTCGTAGTAGTCGTCAGTGGCGCCGCGGAGCCGCTTGGAAGTGAAGAGAAACCGGTTCAGCGAAATGGCGTCGCGCGTGCGCCCGCTGGCCTTGAATTCCCTGGCCAATTCGTCGAGGAGGCCCGAGACGTGCACCGGTGGCGACCATCCGAACTGGAACTGGGCAAGCAAATCGAATGCGCGCTCCAACTGTTCGCGCCGGGTGGCCAAGGAAGGCCACATTCGCCAGGCGTCACGGCGCGCCTTTTCTTCCAAATGCCCTGACACGACCCGGGTAACCAGATGACGTTGTTCCGGGGTAAGCTGGTCATCGAGTTCTCGCAGCAGTTCATCCAGGTCCGGGCCGAACGCGAGCAACTCGCGCAATACTTGCTCGCGCACGACCTCCGAATCGTCGTCCAGCAACTGGATGAGATGGGGTATTTCTTCGCGCTGTGCCATGAACGGTCTCGGTACGCCTCCTTCGGTGCTATTATCGCATATCCGAGGCGTGACCGCATCCACAAGTGCTTTACCGATGGGTGGCAATCCGGTAAGGTAGCGTCGCCACGGGAGGAACCCCGGATATTCTGGAGCTTTCTGCGGAAAGGTCGTATTCCCATGCGAACAATGTTTGCGATCCTGCTCGTTATTGACACATTCGGCAGTACACTGTCCGCAGAATCGCCCTTGGAAGAAGACGGCATCCAGAACAACGGGACCGTCGCGGAGGGGCCGGTCGCCGTGCCCCCGCCCACAGAGGAGGCCGTTCGATACTACCGAACCGGAATTGCGTGGTGGGGGTTCAACAAAGTTTGGGAACTAGTGTTGCCCGCAATCATTCTGTTTACGGGCCTATCCGCGGTGATTCGCGCCCGGGCGCAACGACTCGGCCGGAAGTGGTTTTTCACGATCGGGCTATATTGGGTGTTCTTCATTGTGGTGTTGTATGTAGTGAACTGGCCGCTTTCATTCTACCTGGGATATGTGCGGCAGCACGCCTACGGAATGTCCAACCAGACCTTTCAGAAATGGCTCCTGGATTCCCTGATTAGCCGGGGCGTTCTTGCCGCCTTCGGGTTTGCTTTCCTCTGGATTCCCTACCTATTGCTGTCCAAATCGCCGCGCCGGTGGTGGTTGTACACCGGGCTGCTGATGGTTCCGTTCCTTACGCTGATGATGTTTGTCATGCCGGTCTGGATCGATCCCTTATACAATGATTTTGGGCCCATGAAAGACAAGGCTCTTGAGCAACGGATTCTCGCGCTGGCAGAGTCGGCCGGGATCGAGGGCAGCCGCGTATACGAGGTGGAAAAGAGCGTCGATACGAAAGCCATCAATGCATACGTGACCGGTTTCCACGATACGAAGCGTATTGTGCTGTGGGACACGATCATTGCCAAGCTCGAGACCGACGAGCTGCTGTTTGTTATGGCTCACGAGATGGGGCATTACGTCCTGGGACACGTGGTGCAAGGGATTTTCTTCTTCTCGGCACTGATACTCGTGGGTCTTTACTTTGCCCACCGGATCGCGTGGAGCCTCCTCCGGCGCTTCTCGGACCGGTTTGGGTTTGACCAAATCTCCGATGTTGCCTCGGTACCATTGATGTTGATCGCGCTCAACGTGGCCATGCTGGTATTGGAACCCGTGGGGCTGGCCTACTCCCGTCACATCGAACGGGAATCTGATCGGTTTGCACTCGAACTCACGCGGGACAACCAGGCGGCGGCCGAAGCCTTTGTGAAGCTCAGCACGGAGAATCTTGGCTATCCTGATCCGGGGTGGCTGATGACGGTCCTGCGAGCCAGCCACCCGCCGATTGCTGATCGCGTGGCGTTCTGCAACGAATATCGGCCGTGGTCCGAGGGCGAGCCGCTACGCTACGGCGACCGGTTTCCCGCTGACTTGGAAACGGCGCGTTGACGGATCAATTAGGTGTATGAAAGAATACGGCCGAGACTCGATATTGGCTCAGTTTGCTGAATAATGTCCTGTAAACTGCTGCGTTTGCATCCGTTACACCTTTAGCCGGAGGGGTTTCATGATTCGTTCCATTGCTTCATTGGTTATTCTTCTGGGAATCGTGGCGCAAGGTGTCCGCGCTCAGGAAGACTCGCTGCCGTACAGGCACCAAGAGAGTATCGTTTATTCGGAGATTCACGGAACCGGTCTCATTTGCGACATTTTTGTTCCTAAGGATTCGCCAAATGGCTTGGGACTCATCGACTTGGTCAGCGGCGCGTGGCATTCCGATCGAGGAAAGCTCCACGACCACATGCTGGCCCAGGTGTACACGACATTCTGCAGCCGAGGCTACACGGTGTTCGCCATGCGGCCCGGTTCAGTTTCGAAGTATGCCGGCGACGAATTGCTGGAGAATGTCAAGACCGCGATACGCTACGTAAAGTCGGTATCGAACGACTACAATGTCGACCCTGAGCGGCTTGGCATGATGGGTGCGTCTGCGGGCGGACATTTGACGTTACTGGCTTCGGTGACTGCTGAGGATGGGGACACCGAGGCGAAAGATTCATTGAAGAGGCACGACACACGGGTCAAAGCGATTGCGGTGTTTTTTCCGCCCACGGATTTTCTGGACTGGGGAGGCGCTAAACCGAACTTCGACGGGGCTATCGGGCAACTCCTATTCGCCGGCGGCGTCGAGGGCCGGAGCGACGAGGAAATCGAGGGGCAGGCGCGGGCTCTCTCGCCCTTGCACCGTATCGGAGAGGGCGACCTGCCTCCTTACTTATTGATCCACGGGGATGCCGATCCGATGGTGCCCTTGCAACAGTCCGAGGTTTTCGTGGAAGCCGTGAAGGCGCAGGGGGGAGATGCGGAATTGATTGTCAAACCGGACGGGGCGCATCCGTGGCCGACGATTCACGAAGAAGTCGCCGTCATGGCAGATTGGTTTGACGAGCGATTGTAGGGAGGGGCGTCCGTCGCATATCGGATGAGAGGTATTGGCTGAGGATGCCGGGGATGAGTCAACACGATAGCCGTAACGGCACGAACGATTTCAAGCCAAGTCTGACGTGTGGGTTGCTTTTCACGTTGATCGTGATGCTGTCGGGCTGCGGCCAAGGCATGGCGACCAACGAACCTTTGGCTATCGATCTGGACGGCGAGGTCCGGATGCTGGCGCCGCAGGAAGCCGAAGCGTTGCCCCAATCACCCGAGAGCGGACTGGTTGTGGTGGTGCAGGAGTCGTCCGCAGGCCGCAAACCCATTGCGGGGGCGCGGGTCGAGTTAATCGGCAACCGTCGAAATGAAGAATCCACCACGAATGCGGATGGTATTTGTCAGTTTGACGTATCCCTGTCCGGTGACGTGGCGATTTCAGTGAATCACGAACGGTATCCACCGAACCGGGGCGTGGTGCCGCTGGCCGGGGGGGGGCAGTCTATCGTTGTGCTACTGGACGGGCAGAGCCAAGTGGGTGGAAGGGTTATCGCCGCAGAGACTGGTTCGCCGATTTCCAAATTCGAGCTGCGCTTCCTAGGGGATTCCTCCTGGTTTGCTTCCAAGTGGCGTGGCTCGTTTGTGGAACTGGAAAGCGAAGATGGAACCTTCGAAATCGAAGGTATTCGCGATGCCTGGGGGGTGATCGTTCAAGCGGAGGGGTTTGCCTCGCAGAAATTGGTATTTCAGAATGGATTGCGGGCGAACAACGCATTTCTGGAGTGTGCGCTTGAACGCGCGTACATCGTTGCCGGCCGGATTACGGATGCGGGAGGCGCGCCGATTAGGGGGGTACAAATCGTCCCCGAGGATCGAAATGTCCGGGTTGATGCGCTCCCCGTGGAAACGGACGGGGACGGAAGTTTCCGTATCGATGATTTGGCCGGACCGCCGCGTTCCGTGCTCGCTTACCATTCGGACTATGCGCCGGTTCGAATCGCCGTGCCGGAAGGCAATGCCGGTGAGGAAGTGCCTGTCAGCGCGGTCATGGAACGCGGGGTAGAGGTAACTGGGATTGTCACATTGGATGGGGAAGCAATCGCCGGAGCCCACGTCGCCTTGTCGAACGATCTGTACGAGTTTAACGTGTCTATGGATACGGATCTAGACGGGTCGTTTCGCATTGCGCACGTTCCGTTTGGGCCCTATCAACTGACGGCACAACTTCGCCCTGGCGAGGTCCAGGCGATTCCCCATGACGCGCCACAGCGCACCGCAATCCGGGAGCGGATTGCCTCGAGGGAGGCTGATAAAGCCACCGAGGATTTCCGGTTCACGCTCACGCCGGCCCTCATTGAGGGGTTCGTACGCTTCGGGGATGTTGCAGCAATGGCGATTGTCGCGATGGCGTACGTGGATGGCGACCAGTATGTGCTTCGGACGGAAACCGATGATGGTGGCTGGTATCAACTAAACGGAATGCCGGCGGGACGATACCTTGTCAGCGTGGAAGCGGCAGTACCTGAAACGATTCGGGAGTTTCGCGATTCCGACGGGAATCTCTCGGTGCGCTACGATTCGGTGCGACGATATTTCTCCGTAACGGTGCCGGAAGACGAGTACTTGCAGCAGGACTTCGATTTAGCTCGGGGCGGTACGATCCGCGGTACCGTGAAGGGGATCGAAGCACTTGAACACCACATGGATGTGTGGATCCATTTCCA
>JAHDWY010000009.1:14628-14987 GCA_023384315.1 Candidatus Hydrogenedentota bacterium
GTCCCGACCGGATTGACGTGGCGGACGACGGGACGTTTGTCGTGAGCGGGCTTACGCCGGGAACGTATCAAGTGGAAGCCGTACTGGACCCGCATGGCACGGATCAACGTCAGTCGCGAATTGTGGACCGACGACGTAACCGGATACGGTCAAACCAATTCACCGGGATGCGCGAACGGAGTCTTCCCGACGGTGCAACGAGGGACGATGGGATATCCCTCGTAGAAGTCCTTGTCGAAGGGGACGAAGAAATCGAGGTCGAACTCGAGGCCCCATCACTACCATTCCCTGCCGAGTAATCGGGGCAACTTCTCCCTCTAAACTACTCCATACGTAGACCGGCGCAATTTCGCGTCACC
>JAHDWY010000009.1:14997-19838 GCA_023384315.1 Candidatus Hydrogenedentota bacterium
TGGGCGTGATACGCGTCCAGGAACCAGGACGCCTGCGGGTAGTAGGCGTCCTCCAATTCGGCTGGCGGTACGATCCAATTTTCCGCGCCGACGACGCACACGGGCGCGTCGAGGTGATCGAATGCCATCTGCGTGATCTCGCCCGCAATCGTGTGGAGGTAGCTGCCGCGTTCGCACGCGTCGCTTCCCAGGATGAGTTTGCCGGTCTTCTTCACGGAATTGACTAGAATCTCGTAATCGAAGGGGACGAGAGTCTGGCCGTCGATGAGTTCGACGGAGATGCCGAACTCCTCTTCAAACCGCTTGGCGGCTTCGGCTGCCCGGTACAACGTCGCGCCGAAGGTCAGAATGGTCAGGTCGTTGCCTTCCTTGAGCACTTCGGGCACTCCGATCGGCACACGATAGTATTCGGAGGGCACGCCTTGCGGATGGAACTGTTCCGTGATGTCGTAGATACGCTGGCTCTCGAAGAAGACGACGGGATCGCTGCCGCTCAAGGCGGACGCCATGAGGCCCTTTGCGCTGTATGGCGTCGCCGGGAAAACGACTTTCAATCCCGGCACGTGGGCGCAGAGGGCAGTCCAATCCTGCGAGTGTTGCGCGCCGTACTTGCTGCCGACGGAGACGCGCACCACCACCGGCATCTTGCAGAATCCGCCGGACATGGCCTGCCACTTGGGAAGCTGGTTGAAAATCTCGTCGCCGCTGCGGCCCATGAAGTCGCAGTACATGAGTTCCACGAGCGGGCGACCGCCTTCCAGGGCGTAGCCGACGGCGGTGCCGATGATGGCGCCTTCCGAGATGGGCGAATTGAATAAACGGTGATACGGCAATGCCTCCGTCAGACCACGGTAGACGGCGAAGGCGCCACCCCAATCGCGGTTTTCTTCGCCATAGGCCACGACGCGCGAATCGTTATAGAAGTGGTGCACGATCGCTTCGAACAACCCGTCGCGGAAGCTGACCGCCTTGCCTTCCTTAAGAATCTCGCCTTTGGGGCCAACGCCGCTGCGCGATTTCTTCGCGATCTGCTGGACCCGGGGATTCTCCGCGAGCGGCATGGAAACGTCGTCCTTCCGGTCCAGACCGGGAAGGGTTTCCATCATTTCATTGGAGAAGGTCAACACATCGAGGCCGATGCCGGGTCCGAGGGTCATGCGCGGCGAGCATTTGATATCGGCGGCGAGGCGTAGCGCCTTGACACCCTTCCGGGTAGCATACTCGCCGACGGCTTTGAGGTCGTCTTCGGAGGCGACGCCCGCATCGATGAGCTTCTGCCCGAATTCGAGGAGCGGGTCCACCTGACGCCACATCTCGATTTCTTCGCGCTCGCGGTACGACGACTGGTCGCTTGGCGAATGCCCTGACTGGCGGTAACACACGACTTCCAGCAGCGCGGGGCCGCGTCCTTCGCGGATGGCGGCAATCTTGCGCTTGTACGCGTCCGCCAGACTGAGCGGATTGTTGCCGTCCACGCACTCGGCCAGCATGTTCTCGCGGTTAATGGCCGCGCCCGCGCGCGCCAGGCGTTCGAAGCCCATGGTTTCGCCGATGGGCTGGCCGCCCATGCCGTAGAAGTTGTTCATGAAGTTGAAGATGATGGGAAGGCCGCCTTTGAATTCCGGTTCCCAGAGGTTTGTGTACTGGCCCATGGCGGCGAAGCCCATGGCTTCCCAGACGGGACCACAACCGATGGAGGCATCGCCGATATTGGCGACCGTAATGCCGGGCTTGCGCATGATTTTCTTGTAGAGGGCCGAGCCGGTCGCGATATCCGCGCTGCCGCCCACGATGGCGTTGTTGGGGTACACGCCGAAGGGGATGAAGAAGGCATGCATGGAACCGCCCATGCCTTTGTTGAAGCCCGTCTCGCGTCCGAAGACCTCGGCGAGCAGGCCGTAGAGCAGGAAATCAATGCCGAGTTCTTCCTCATCGTCGCCTTTGAGCAAGGCCTTCCCGTTGCCGCCGGGCACGTTCAGCGCGGCTGGCTTTTCGCTGTCGCCTTCGACGATGCCGAGGATGACGCCGTCGAAGTATTCGCGCATGATCTTTTCAAGGCTGGCGCCTTTGGCCTCGTGTACCGCGGCGAGCCCTTTGGCGATGATTTCGCCGTGGCTCCGGTGGCTGCCAAAGATGTGATCGTCAATGGATAAGTGGTAGCACTCGCCCACCGCCGAGGCTTCCTGGCCAATGGAGAGGTGCGCCGGGCCGGCGTGCTTGTATTCAAGCCCCTGGTACGAACCCAGCTTCTTGATCTCGTCGAGCATGGTTTCGAACTGACGGATGAGGGCCATGTCGCGGTAGGCGCGCATACAGCGCGCAGGCGTCACGTCTGGATTGCCGTCCAGTTCTTCCGCGAGCGATTTGTTGTAGACATTTACCGGAACGGACCCAAGTTCCAGCACGGAACTCTTCCGCACTTCCGCCGGGACCACCATGAGTTTCTTAGCCATGAAACGAAAACCTTTCCCGCGTGGGTGAATGGCGACATCTGCGAAGTTGGTCGTATGCGCCAAATAGGTGAGAGTATAGTGAAAATGGGTCCGTGCTGTCCATTTGACCTTTGGGCGCGGAGACGGAAACCGGTTCGCGGTATCGCGCGATACGGCAGTCGAGTTATGCGCAAGAAAGGGCTATCATGTTTCCTTTCCGGATCTTACGAGGGAGTTTTGCGCGCGTCGTACTCGCTGTACGATGCGGCGCGCGTACAGGATGGAACTCATGCCGAAGGCGAAGAGCAGGCCGACGACGATTCCTGGGAGGTACGAAATTGTCGCGGGCTGAAAGTCGGTGGGGTCGGCGGGGTCGTAGGCCATGGTCACGTCAAAGACGCGATCTCCGGTGGATTGAACGCCGAAGCCGCCGTCGTAGGTCCGGCTGAGGATGCGATCGCCCATGTCCAGGCGCAGTCGGTACGAGCCTTCGTCAACGCGTTCGGCCGTCCCTTCCGTGCGCTCGCCGCGAAAATCGAGGGAGAGTCGTTGCATGACGTTCCAACGTTGCGCAAAGTAGACAGAACACCCCACGAGGGCAATGCCCGCGAGCATAAGCCCAAGCAGTTTCAATTGCGGGAACGCTTGCATGGGATTTGCGTCAGCCAAGGTTCGCCAACTTTTCTTGGAGGTGCTCCACCTCGCGCTTGAGCACCGACTGCCGCTCCTCGAGGTTCGCGCATTTGCCGAGCGACTCGTTCTCGATGCAGATGTTTCCGGTGTAGCCCGCATCGGCCAGGATCTGCAACACGCGCCCATGATCGATGTCGCCGTCGTAGAGCGGGCAGACGTAGGTGCCGTACTCCCAGCCCGCTTCGCGGATGATCTCGCGCTGGTCCTCGGGGTAGCGGATGTTCTTGAGATGGGTATGCGTGGTGTACGGTGACAGGAGTTGGAGAATGCCATAGACTTCCGAAAGGGGGTACCCGCGCCAGTAAAAGTTTCCGGTGTCCATGGTGGAGCCGAGGCGGTCCGAACGCACGAGCCGGAAGATATTCAAGAGAAAGGCGAGGTTGTTTCCCTGGAAGCCATGGTTCTCGATGCCCATGGCGACTTTCATGCCATTCGTGCGTTTAAGCGCTCCACCGAGTCCGGTTGCGAAGAGATTGACCCGTGTAGGGAAATCGAGTTCGCGCTCGCGTTTCATGGCGGAATCGATGCGGATGGAGGCCATGTCCATTTGCTCCGCGATTTCCAGGGCGCGCGCAACCCAGCGCGTGTTGGATTCCAGGTCGCCCATGCTGAAATCGCGTGCGGTGAGAAAAGCGCAGGCTTTAATGCCAAGACCGTCAAGGTGCTTTCTGTACGACGCCACGCCATCGTCGGTCTGAAGCGAGACGCGCTGCGTGGAGTCCAATGAGTAGACCGTGAAATCCTGAACCAACTCGATCTCGACGGCGCTGACGCCGATCTGCTTCGCGCCTTCGGCGAGGTTCGTGAAGCCGGCCTGGACCAGCATGTCGTCGCGTATGGAGATGTACATTGAGGTTCACTTCCCGCTGCAGTTTCGCGTTGATCGGACAGATCGGATTGATCCGTCAGATTCGTCCGATGTGTCCCTTCTGCACATGAGCAAATGCATTAGCCGGCCCGTTCGATGATCGTCGCGGTGGCCATGCCGTGACCGATGCACATGGTCTGCAATCCATAGCGGCCGCCGGTTCGCTCGAGTTCATGGAGCAGTTTGGTCATGAGGATGGCCCCGGTCGCGCCCAGGGGATGTCCGAGCGCGATGGCGCCGCCGTTGGGGTTTACCTTAGCCATGTCCGGCTTCAACTCGCGCGCCCACGCGAGCACCACGCTCGCGAAGGCCTCATTGATCTCAATCGCATCCATGTTGCCGATGGTGAGTCCGGCCCGTGCGAGAACCTTTTGCGTTGCGGGTATCGGACCCGTCAGCGTTAGCGCCGGATCGCTGCCGACGACGACTCGCGCCACGATGCGGGCGCGTTTCTTGAGGCCCATGGCGTCGGCTTTTTCGCCCGACGCGATCAAGAGCGCGCCCGAACCGTCGGAGATTTGGCTTGCGTTTGCCGCAGTGATGACACCGTCCTCCTTGAAGACGGTCTTCAACGACATCATTTTTTCAAGGCTTGGATTGGGACGTACGCCCTCGTCCGTTTCGACCACGCGGGTCGTGCCGTTCGTGCGCACTTCGATGGGAACGATCTGCGATTTGAAGTAGCCTTTCTCGATCGCGTTCGCGGCGCGGTTGTGGCTTTCCGCGGAGAACTCATCCAGTTCGCGACGGGAGAGGTTCCACTTCGCCGCGATCTTTTCGGCACAGATGCCCATGGACTCGAGGGGATACGGAAAGCTCGACAAGAACTCCTTCTCCAATACGCCCCA
>JAHDWY010000774.1 GCA_023384315.1 Candidatus Hydrogenedentota bacterium
TATCATTCTGTGGGCTTTCGTACCGCAGGGTTTGGGTCAGGAGCCATATTGGGCGAATCCACTGAAGCGCGAAGATCTGGGGCGCACGGTGAAGTTTACGTGTGTCGTGGACAAAGTTATGCAGGCGCACAAGGGGTGGGTTGCCGAGGAGTGGATGATCCGCGAGGCGGCGGAGGCGGGGTTCAACATCTACTCGCCGCGCATAGGGTTCGACGACCTGGAGGCAGTCGCGAATGTGACGGCGTGGAGCGAGAAGAACGGCATCTTTCATCTGCCCTGGATGCGCGGGACGTTGGCGGTTTCCATGGATGAACCCAAGGCGGACGGGAAGCGGGTGGTGTGGGCGAACGGAGTAGAGCAGCCGTTGTGGAGTCCGAATTCGGATGAGCTGTGGGAGTGGATGACGAAGTACATCGTGGCGTATGCCGAAATGAGCGCGACGAACGAGCATCTGATCGGCGTGTTTCTCGATTACGAGAACTATGCGGAGGGCAAGCAAGGGAATCTTTATTCGCTGTCGTACGATCGGCTGATCCTGGACCGATTCGCCGAGGCGGAGGGTGTCGAGATTCCGGAGTTGGCGACGGCGGAACGGGAGCCATGGCTTCGCGAGCAGAATCTGCATGACCGGTTCGAGGCGTTTCAGATCGCGCATTGGCGGGAGCGCTGCCGGGCTTTACGGGAGGCGGTTGACGCGCTGGATCCGAAGTTTCAGTTCTGGCTGTACCCGGTGCCGGGCACTCGGTTCCTGCAGGAAGCCGCCTACTATGAACTGACGACGGATGCCGCGCCGATGGTGATCGCGGATCAGACGACCTACGGGCGGCCGTCGGCATTTCTGCCGGAGCAGGAGGCATTGAAGGCGAATCGTGCGAAGCTGGAAAAGTACAAGCAGATTCCCGCCGAGATGGGCGTGCCGCATCTGTATTCGGGCGGTATCGATCCGATCGTGCGCGGCGCGGATGCGGAGTTTTGCGGCAAGAACGCAGTCATGATCTCGGAAGTGACGGACGGCTATTGGATCTTCTATGAAGGCCCGAAGTACACGACGACGCATGGGGACTACTTCCATTGGTTTTCCTGGGCCAATCGCGCGATTGCGGAGGGGCGGTTCGACGCGCAACACGATCCCCGGCAGACGGATGAGGGGTTTGTGGCTGAACTGCTCCAACGCATCGGCACGACCGGTTTCGCCGACGCGGGCGCGATCGGGAAGGCGGTCGATTTGCCGGCGTCACGATTCCGCGGGGCGAACCTGGCCGTGTTGGCGTGCAAGGCGGGAACCGAAGTGTTGGTCGACGTGCGGGATGTCCAAGTGGGGAACAACTCTGAATCGTTTACGTGGGAATTGCGGGCGCCGAGTTTTGAGAAGACCGATTCGGACGTAGTGGAGCATGGGCAATCGGGGACGATCCGGTTTGTGCCGGAGCAGGACGGCGTCTACTTCCTTGGGATGTCTTCCGGCGGATGCGCGTACGCGATCACGCGCGCGAACGTGCCGGTCGCGTTTCATGCGGGCGAGTATATGGGCACGATTCACGGCGCGGAGCGGCTGTACTTCTTCGTCGGGGAGGATGCGGGCGCGTTTACTATTCGCGTGCGCGGCGGAGGCGCGGAGACGGTGCGGCTGAACGTGTATGGGCCGGATGAATCGTTGGCGGGGACGGTGCAGACGACGATAAGCGAGTCGCGTGCAGAGTTGAAGATTGCGCCGAAGGAAGGCGCCGGTGGGATGTGGGCGCTGGCTCTGGTGAAGGCCGACGAGGGGACGTTGGAGGATGCGGGGATTCGGATCGAGGGGGTGTCTCCGCTGCTTTCGTTGGTACCGGCGCATGTGTTTCGGCCGGCGGAGTGACTGGGGATGGGCGATGGAAAATGGGCGTAAAGTCGGGTGATTCTTTTAGGAACATCCCCCTTGATCCCCCTTCGAAGGGGGACTGGCTCGGACGGGGGCTTTGGACGATATGGACGATATGGACGATATGGACGATATGGACGATATGGACGATATGGACAACAGGGACGCAGAGGCGACGCGGGCGGCGGAAACGCTGGGGCAGCAGTGATAGCGAGGATGATGCATTGATGGAAGGCCAACCTAATTGCATTAAGACAAGTCGTGCGCTTGTTGTTTTTTTGGTGTTTTTGTGCGTTGCGGTGCTGGCTTCGCATGCGCAGGATGGTGACGCATGGCAGTCCGCGGTGCAGACGCAGGGTATGGGCGGGGCGTACTTTCTGGTGGAGCCGGGCGAGTTTTGGGTGGAGGTGGAGAAGCAGGATTTGAACCGGCGGGGGCGTGAGACGCATCTGCGGGCGATTTTGTTCGGCCCGGATCGTGAGGTGATCGCGGAGGAGTTT
>JAHDWY010000010.1 GCA_023384315.1 Candidatus Hydrogenedentota bacterium
GATCGGCCCGAGATTATGGAATTCATGGGATACCGCCCCTCGGATCTCGCTCCCGCAGGCGCGGCCGTGCGGCAGTTCCATCTTGATGGAATGACGTTCCCGTGTGAAGAGACTTTCCGTGTGCCCGGCGACCTTGCGCCGTCGGACGCGGCGGTCCTCGCGTGGGCGGAGCTGGATGCGAGCCCAGAGTTCCCGGCGCGGGTTCCGATGGTGACGGCCAAGTCCTACGCGAGCGGAGGACGCGCGATCGTGTGGAACTTGGGAACCTTCGGCGATTCGGACTTCGATATACGGGAGCAACTGAACGTGCCGGTTCAGAGCGATTTGTTTAATATCCCGAAACAGGTGATCGACTTTCTTCGGCAAACCGCGACGGGTCCGCACCGGTTTACGATCCAGGCCCCGGCACGCGTGGCGACGTTCCTCTTCGACCAGCACATCGCCTTTGCCAACTACGGCGCCGTGCCAGCTGAGGTCGAGGTGTCAGGATTGGCTTGGGAATCCGATTCACTCAAGACGGACTCGCCGAAGACAGTGTGTTCCGGCAGTACCCTGTTCCTCGCCACCCGGAGCTACGGATTGCTCGAACTAAAGCAATGAGAAATAACGCTCGTCAAACCATCAGTTGCGGCACGAGTTTACCTGCCACATCGGTGAGGCGGAAGTCGCGGCCCTGGTAGCGGTAGGTGAGCCGCTCGTGATCGATGCCGAAGAGATGCAGCATGGTCGCGTGAAAATCGTTCACGTGAATCGGGTCTTTTACAATGCTCCAGCCGATCTCGTCCGTCTCGCCAATGACCTGGCCGCCTTTGATGCCACCGCCCGCCATCCACATGCTGAACGCGAAGGGGTGGTGGTCGCGGCCCGTATTCGGCGTGCGGAACCCGGCGCGGTTTTCACCCAACGGCGTCCGCCCGAACTCGCCCGCCCAGATGACCATGGTCGAATCGAGGAGACCGCGCTGCTTCAAATCTTTGATTAAAGCTGCGATAGGCTGGTCGCACATCATGCAGTTGAAAGGCAGGCGATCGTCGAGTTCGGAATGGTGATCCCACGTGGCGTGGTAGATGTTGATGAAGCGCACGCCGCGCTCGACCATCCGCCGCGCCAGAAGGCAATTCGACGCGAAGGTCTGGAACTCGTCCGGTCCGCCGCTGCGAAACTTCTTCCAGGTTTCGCCTTCCGTGCGGTTTACGCCGTAGGCATCCAGCGTCGCTTGCGATTCGTTGGAGAAGTCGATGAGGTCCGGGGCCTCCACCTGCATGCGCCCGGCCAGTTCGTAGGTCGAAATGCGGGACAGGATTTCCGGGTCGAGCGTTTCCTGGTACCGCATCTGGTTCATGTCGCGAATGGTGTCGAGGCCGAGGCGCTGACACTCGTGCGGCAGGTCGCCCGGGTTGCTGAGGTGCAGCACCGGATCGCCCTGGTTCCGGAACAACACGCCCTGGTACGTGGACGGCAGGAAGCCGCTGGACCAGTTGGTCGCGCCTCCGGTGGTACCACGGCCTGCCGTGAGCACGACGTAGCCGGGGAGATTCTGGGATTCCGAGCCCAGCCCGTAGGTAATCCAGGAACCCATGACCGGGCGTCCAAAGGTCATGACGCCCGTGTTCATCATGGTTTGGCCGGGATGGTGGTTAAAAGCCTCCGTGTGCATGGACCGCACCAACGCGATGTCGTCGGCGCAGGTGCCGATGTGCGGCAGCAGGTCGGAAAGCTCCATGCCGCACTGGCCGTACGGCGTGAAGGTGCGGTTGCTGCCTTTCAACACCGCCGTCTCTTTCTGGATGAACGCGAAGCGCACATTCTCCGTCATGGAATCGGGAAGAGGCTGCCCGTCAAGTTCTATCAGTTTCGGCTTGGGATCGAAAAGATCGATCTGGCTCGGCGCGCCCGCCATGAAGATGCAGATGCAGGCTTTCGCCTTGGGCTCGAAGTGGGGCCGCTTCGGCGCAAGCGGATTCTCCACTTCGGGCAACGCATCGGCATGGGCGATGACGCCTTCCTGAAGCAGCATCGACGTAAGGGCGAGCCCGCCCAAGCCGCTGGCAGTGGTGGTGAGAAACTCCCGGCGGGATTGGAGAATGCGTTCAATCCTGGATTCCATGCCTACTCCCTCGTAATGAACTCATCGAGATTCATAATCACTCGCGCCAGGGCAACGTAGGTCGCACTTTCTGGCGCGGGGACGTTGTCGGGTACGTGTTGATTCGCAAATTTCTTCGCCATCTCCGGGTCTGCTTCAAAGGCCGATTTCTGGTCGGTGAGGAATTGTCTCAGCCGAGCCATTTCCGCATCGGACGGCTCGCGGCCCATACATTGCCGGAAGGCGAACCGGATGCGGCCTTCGTCATCCTGCGGGGCCTCGGCAAGTATACGGCCTCCGAGCGCCTGCGCGCATTCAAAGAACACGGGGTCGTTCAACAGCGTAAGCGCCTGGAGCGGCGTGTTCGAGCGATTCCGCTTCACGGCCGCCGAGTTCGAGTCGGGACAGTCGAAGGTCATGAGCATGGGATAGGGGACCGCCCGCTGGAAGAAGATATAGAGGCCACGCCGGTACTTCTCAGGCGCGTCGTCCTCCTGCCACTTGATCGACCCGGCGTAGCCGAGGTCCGCGATGCCCGCGGGCTGGGGCGGTCGAATGCTCGGCCCGCCTACGACGGCATCATGCAGCAGCCCGCTCGCCGCGAGGTACGCATCGCGTGTGATTTCGGCTTCCACGTGATACCGGCTCTGTCTTGCGAGCAACCGGTTTGCCGGGTCGCGGTCGTAGATGTCCGGCCGCACGTCAGAGGACTGTCTGTAGGTCGACGAGTTCACGATGAGCCGGATCATGTCCTTGGTGCTCCACCCGCGCGCGATGGCTTCGGTCGCCAGCCAATCGAGCAGCTCCGGATGAGACGGCGCTTCGCTGCGCGTGCCGAAATCGTCCGGCGTGGCCACGATGCCGCGTCCGAACAGGCGTTGCCAGAGGCGATTCACGTATACGCGCGGCGTCAGTGGATTCTGGGGGTCCACGACCCAGCGGGCCAGGTCCAGGCGGTCCGGCGATTCGCCGCGCACTGCCAAGGGCGGCAAAACGGCCGGCACGGCAGGCTGCACTTCGTCGCCCTTGGAGAGAAAGTCCCCGCGTAGATGAATGAAGGTCTTGGGCGGGTCGGGATTGCGCACCAGCGCCTGTGCGATCGTCTTAGGCGGCTGCGGCTTGGCTTTGAGCAGTTCGTCCAGCGGCGCGCGCAACTCGCGGTACTTCGCGTCCTGGTTGCAGTAGTAGTCGAGCAGCGCCGCCTTCTGTTCGTCCGTCCGTTCCTCAGCGGGCGTCGTCAACGCGGCGTACACCTGGTCGGAGTACTGAATTTCGGACGCGGCCCGTTTCGATACCGAGAGCCGGACGCGGCCGATGTTGTGCGCCCGGCCGTATTGATGGTTCAACACAAAGGTCAGGACCGTTCCATCGGGATAACCGATGGCCTCGTCGGTCTCGAAGGTCGCATAGCGGTCCGTGTTGAATCCGCCCTCGCGGTAGATGGCCCAACCGGAATCGGGATTGCCGTCGATGGCGTTCACCACTTCGTTACCTGGCTCTTCAAAATCGGCGCTGGGACGAACCAGCGCGACCTTCTTCATGTTGTTCGGGTCGTTCGCGGGGGCCGCGTAGACCTCGAATTCGCCCAGGACAAAGTTGCCGTTGCTGGCACGGCCCGGTCCCTTGTTGCCCAGGGAATCGTGGGTCAGGGCCTGAATGCGGAACGTCTTCAAGCCGATATCGCGCGACATGGCGACGATCGTGTACTTGTCCTTCGGCGCGAGCGTACCCTTCACGAGGAGGGACTGGTCGTCCAGTTCCTCAAACTCGCTGCCGCCGCTGGAGGTGTAGCTGGCGGGATCGAGAACCGTCCAACCCGCCGCCGGGACTTCGAGACCTGCTTCCCACTCGGGCAGCTTCTCCGCGAGCGCGGCGCGATGCTCGTCGACAGCCTTCTGTAGCTCGTTCGCCTGGGCGTTGAACCGGGCCAACGCGTCTTCGTACGCCATCTCCTCACCCGGTAGCGGCGCCGGCACGTTCTTTTCCATTGCCGCATTGAAGAAGGCATAGAACTGGAAGTACTCGCGCTGGCTGATGGGATCGTACTTGTGGGAGTGACACTCGGCACAACCCATCGTCAAGCCCAGGAACACCGTCCCCGTCGTGTTGGCGCGATCGACGGTTTGTTTCACGCGATCCTCTTCGGGATCGATGCCGCCTTCCTTGTTGGTCAGCGTGTTACGATGAAAGCCGGTCGCCATCAGTTCGTTCGTGTCCGCGCCGGGCAAGAGGTCGCCCGCGAGCTGCTGGACCACGAACTGGTCGTAGGGCATGTCGCGGTTCAGCGCGTCGATGACCCAGTCGCGGTAGCGGTAGGCGTAAGGCCGTACACCGTCTTTTTCGTAGCCGTCACTGTCGGCGTAGCGCGCGAGATCCAGCCAGAACCGGCCCCAGCGTTCGCCGAAGTGTTCCGACGCGAGCAGCTTGTTGACGACGCGCTGGTAGGCCGACGGGGAGTCATCGGCGACGAACTGATCCACCTCTTCCGGTGTGGGCGGAATACCAATCAGGTCGAAATGGAGACGGCGAATGAGTGTGACCTTGTCCGCCTCCGGCGACGGACTGATGCCTTCGCTTTCGAGTTTGGCGAGAATAAACCGGTCGATGTCGTTGCTCGGCCAGTCCGCGTTTTCAACCTCCGGTGCCGCGGGACGGACCGGCGTCTGAAACGCCCAGTGATCCGAGGCCACCTGGACGGGCGCGTCGCTGGCACTCCGCGGCCATTCGGCCCCGGCGGCGATCCACGCCTTCAGTTTCGCTATCTGCTCTGCCGTCAGCGGGTCGCCGCTGGGCGGCATCTGGCGATCCGGCTCCGCGCCGGAAACCAGTTGAATCAGCAAGCTGTTGTCCGGATCGCCCGCGACAATGGCAGCTCCCGAGTCGCCGCCGTGCATGGCGGGCTCCTGCAGGTCGAGGCGCAATCCGCTCTTCTGTTTTTCGGGTCCGTGACACGTGAAGCAGCGCTCCGCCAGGATGGGCTGAATCTCGGTTTCGAACATGGACGTTCCCGCAGCGGGAACGGCTTCAGGTTCCGGTTTCGGCTCCGTCGCAGGGATCGCTTCGGGTTTCGACTCCGTAGCTGCTTCGGCTGCGGGAACTGGCGTTTCCGGCGCGGGGGCTGCCGCGCTCCAGACGGCGCCTTCGGCGATCCACTGCTTCAACGTCGCGACCTGCGCGTCCGAGAGGCGGTCGTCCTTCGGCGGCATGACGAGATTCGGGTCCTGGCCGGAAACCAGTTGAATCAACCGGCTGCCCTCGGCATCGCCAATGAGAATGACGGCGCCGGACTTTCCGCCTCGCAACGCGGTTTCCTCGAGGTCCAGCCGAAGGTCCGCTTTCTGGTTCTCCGGCCCGTGGCACCCGAAACAATTCGATTCCAGGATGGGCCGGACCTCCGTGTCAAAGTCCACCGCCGCAAACGCGGTCGGCGTCGTGACCCCGGCAAACAGACAGAGCACTACTGTAGACAAATATCGCATAAGCATCAGCCAGCCTTGCCATTTTTGCTGCCATTAACCAGTATCCATCCTAACACAATTCGCACCGGGTGGCTAGCCTTTGGGTGTGAGCGTGGCACGGCCGTCTCGTTAGTAATTGTGACGGGAATTCCAGAGTCGATGACTGGATATATGGTTACTGCTGTATCGCGTTAAGTTGTTTTTGTGCAATAGTTTGCGAAGAATTTACGGATCGGGGGCCTCCGGAATCACAGACCTCGGTCTAGCCTCGTGGTAGGGACAGCACCCCGTCGCGTGATATCCTTCACACACGGGTACCCTAGAGAACATGAACTGCCAGGAGACCAGTTGCCCACATGCAAGCGTGCGTCCTACATGCCATTGGTGATTTGCGTCATGAGGAAGTAGCCAATCCGCGGCCGCGGGTTGGGGAGGTATTGCTGCGTGTGGGGGCTTGTGGCATTTGCGGGTCGGACATTCCGCGGGTGTTCACGAAGGGCACGTACAGCTTCCCCACGATTCCCGGGCATGAACTCGCGGGTGTCGTTGTCGAGGCCGGGGCGCGCGTGGACCCGTCGCTGGTCGGCAAGGCTGCGGCGGTTTTCCCACTTATTCCCTGCCGGAAATGTCCCATGTGCGAGATCGGCGAGTACGCCCAATGCGCGGACTACGACTATCTCGGTTCCCGTTGCGACGGCGGGTTTGCGGAATACGTGCGTGTCCCCGTCTGGAATCTCCTCTTCATTCCTGAAGGCGTCAGCGTCGAAGAGGCGGCCATGACCGAACCGGCGGCCGTGGCGGTGCATGCATTGCGGCAGGCGGGAATCGACATCGGGGACCGCATGCTCATCCTCGGGGCGGGACCCATCGGGCTCATGGTGGGCATGTGGGCGCAAGCCTGGGGCGCGGGCAAGGTCATGCTGGTGGACATCGACCCGCAAAAGCTCGAGTTCGCGCAGCGCCTCAGTTTCACGGACATCTGCAATTCCGCTGAGGACGATCTCGCCGCGTGGGTGAAGGACCTGACCGACGAGGGCGCGGACCTCGTCATCGAGGCCTCTGGCAGCGCGGTCGCGCTGGAGCAATGCATGCTCACCGCGAAGGTCTTCGGCAACGTGGTGCTCATGGGCAATCCGGCGGGGGACATGTGCCTGTCCCAGCAGGCGTACTGGGCCATCCTCCGCAAACAGCTCAAGCTGCATGGCACCTGGAATTCGTCCTACAGCAATATCGCCCGCAGCGAATGGCAGCTCACCCTCGACTTCATGGCTTCCGGCAAGATCGACGTCAAGCCCCTCATCACCCACCGCGTCGGCCTCGACGGCCTGTTCGACCGCCTCAAGTCGATCCGCGACCGCAGCGAGTTTTCGAACAAGGTGCTGTACGTGAGCAAATAGCGTTCGGCATCGATTCGCGAATGCGAATCCGTTGTCCTTAGCGTCCATACGGTCCATACAGTCCATTTCGCAACGCTTTGCGCCATTCGCGCTGCCCGTGCCATAATCCGCCTTTTCCAATCGCGAAAGGAATTTCCCATGAAAGCCGCTGTGCTCGAAGGTTTGGATACGCTCGTCGTGAAGGACGTGCCGACGCCGGAGATTGATGACGACGAGGTATTGGTCAAGGTTGCCGCATGCGCGGTGTGCGGGTCGGACATCCGCATGTTCCATCACGGCAGCCCGCGCATCACGCCGCCCGCGATCATGGGACACGAGGCGTCCGGTGTGGTCGAGGCGGTAGGCAAGCACGTGACCAAGTTCAGACCCGGCGATCGCGTGGCCCTCGGCGGCGATGTGCCCTGCGGCGAATGCGTGTTTTGCGAAGCGGGTATCGGCAACAACTGCCAGATCAACTACGCCATGGGCTATCAGTTCCCCGGCAGCTTTGCCGAATACGTGAAGCTCAACCGCATGGTCGTCAACTACGGACCCGTGCACAAAGTCCCCGACCACGTCTCGCTCGAAGAAGCCGCCCTTGCGGAACCCTTGGGTTGCGTGCTTAACGCCCTCGAATTGTCCCCCGTCAAGTTCGGCGATGCCGTGGTCATCATCGGCGCGGGCCCCATCGGACTCATGATTATCGAAGTGGCCAAGAAGATGGGCGCGGGGAAAGTGATCGTGGTACAGCGCTCGCGCCCGCGCCTGGAGATGGCGAAGCGGTTTCCCGCCGACGTGTTTATCTGCTCGTCCGAGGAAGACGCCATTGCGCGGGTAAAGGAAGAAACCCACGGCCTCGGCGCGGATGTGATCATCACCGCCTGCCCCTCGCCCGACGCTCAGGTGGACGCCATTCAGATGGCGAAGAATCGGGCCTGGGTCAACTTCTTCGGCGGCCTGCCGAAAGGCGAGTCGAACGTAACGCTCGACACGAACATCATCCACTACAAAGAGCTGTTCGTCTGTGGCTCCCACGGCTGCATGCCGCGCCACCACCAGAAGGCCGTCGACCTTATCGCTGACGGCGTCATTGACGTGAAGCAGTTCATCTCCCACCGGTTCCCTCTCGACAAGACGCCGGAAGCCTTCGCCGCCGCCGAAGACCGCGCGGGATTACGTGTGGTCGTGTCGCCGTAGCAAGGGGGAGAATTCGAAATCCGAATTTCGAAATCCGAAACGAATTCGAAGATCCAAGATTCGTAACTGTTTAGCCCGGATTTCTCACACACACAAATCGTTGAATGCATAACGTAATTTGTTGCAGAAGTTTCCGTGAATTTGGCCAGCCAACGGAATTTACACTGTGTGCGTGCGAGAAATCCTCACCAGTGAGCCTGGAGGTTTACTCGGGAGCATTTCTCACCGCCTCTGATGCGTTGTCACGAAGGTGGCGTTGCGGGGCATGAAAAACGCTTTGCCAATCGGCTAAACAATTGCGAACCGCTTACAGCGCGTATCGTTGGCGCACTGCTAAACGCCAATTGTCCAGCGAACATACTTCACGGCCAGTGGGACGCCGATGGCGACGATGCATGCCTAGCACGAGCGACAGAGCTTGAAGACGTCAGCCGCGGACGACACGCCGTGTTTTTCCGTGGCTTGGGCGTCGTCGCCCAAGACATCTTGCCGGAAAGTCTACGGCTAAACCTCAGGGCCTTGGGCGGGGACGCCCAAGCCACGTCATCTCCGGCCCTGAGGAGGCTGGCTTTAGTCGGGGGAAGCACGTTGACGACTTGCACCTGTCTTTCGCCGTATTAGCCCCGGATGGGGCGAAAGATTGTGGCCCGGGGTGAAGCGAGGCACGAGCGGAACCCCGGGTACAGTCCCAACCAAATCAACAAGCCCCGGATAGGGCGGCAGAATCGTCAATCTTTTGGTTTCGTTGCCGGTCATCCGTTCGACCGACAGTCTTTCGAAGGCGCTGCGACCATTCCCGGTGGTCAAGCAACGGTTCGATGGCATATTTCGCGGTGACGCGGTAGAGTAACGCGGGAGGGGAAGGAACATCATGCGCAAAGAAGACCGGGACCAGCTAAACCTGTTGACCATTTTTCATTACGTTCTCGGCGGTCTCACATTGCTCATCTCCCTGTTGCCGCTCTTTCATCTCGGGGTCGGCATTCTCATGCTCGTGTCTCCCGAAACGCTGGACCCGTCCAGCAGTCAGAATCAGGATGGACTGCAGTTTCTGGGCGTTCTGTTTATTGGCGTGGCCGTTATTGTCATATTCGTGGGTCTAATCTCTGGCACGTGCATGATCCTCGCGGGCCGGTTTTTGAACCGGCAGACGCATTACATCTACTGCATGATCATCGCCGCGCTGGAATGCCTTTCCTTTCCTTTCGGCACGGCGCTCGGTGTATTCACGCTTGTCGTGCTCTCGCGAGAATCGGTCAAATGGGCCTTTGGTCGCGGCACGCCGCCTCCGGCCATCCCTACGTCGGCGCCGCCGTTGTAACCGTCGACACACTGCTCCTATAATTCGTCCGTCTACCGAATCTCAGGGGTTAACGTGATTCCATCATCCACACAGCGACTCTCCGGTTGGGGCCGGTACCCGGCCGAGGACTGCAAAGTTTTTCGCCCGGAAAAGCGCCGATCCGTCCACGAGATCCTGGACTCCGGACAGGAACCGCACTACATCGCGCGCGGTCTTGGGCGGAGTTACGGAGACACGGCCGTGAATGGCGGAGGCGGCGTGCTGTCCACGGTGCGGCTCAATCGCATGCTTTCCTTCGATGAAGAATCCGGCATTCTGGAATGCGAAGCAGGCGTGAGCCTCGCGGAAATCCTGGAGGTTTTCCTGCCGCGGGGCTGGTTCTTGCCTGTGACGCCGGGTACGAAGTTCGTAACCGTCGGGGGCGCGATTGCCAACGATGTCCACGGGAAAAATCACCATCGCGACGGGACCTTCGGCGCGCATGTGCTCGATCTGACGTTGCTCACGCCGGGTGGCGATGTCATCGACTGTTCGCCGGAGTCTCGCAAAGACGTCTATTGGGCTACAGTCGGCGGGATTGGACTTACCGGCATAATCCTCACCGCGAAGATCCGGATGCAGCGCGTGGAAAGCGCCTACATGAAGGTGGATTATCGCCGGCTCAAGAACATCCAGGAGACCCTGGCTACCATCCGCGAGACCGACGCCCAGTACCAGTACTCGGTAGCGTGGGTGGATTGTTTGGCGCGAGGCGGGGCATTGGGTCGCTCCGTACTCTTGCTTGGCCAGCACGCGGCGCCCAACGAGCTGTGGCCCGGTACAGGCGATCCCTTTGGCGCGCGCGCGCGAAAGAAACCCGGGGTGCCATTCGATTTTCCCGGGTTCGCGTTGAATCCGTTGAGCATTCGCGCGTTCAACGGCGCGTTCTACGCGATGCACCCCTCTCGCGACGGCAAAATCATCGATTACGACAGTTACTTCTATCCCCTCGACGCGGTCAACAACTGGAACCGCATCTACGGCAAGCGGGGATTCACGCAATACCAGGCCACCTTCCCAACCGGAAAGGAAGACGGACTCGTTCAACTGCTCGAACGGCTCAGCGCTGCGTCCTGCGCGTCGTTCCTGGCCGTGCTGAAACGTTTCGGACCTGAGGGGAAAGGCCTGCTCTCTTATCCCTTCGAAGGCTACACGCTCACGCTGGACATTCCCATGCGCGAGGGCCTGCTCGCGTTTCTCAGCGATTGCGATCGACTTGTGCTTCAATATGGCGGACGTTTGTACCTCGCGAAAGACATGTGCATGAGCGCGGATTCCTTTGCGGCCATGTATCCGCGCGCAGGCGAATTTCGGAAGGTGCGGCGTGAGCTGGATCCCAAAGGGGTGCTTTCCTCGCGCATGGCGCGGCGGCTTCGGTTGGCGGAGGATACGACGTCATGAGTGACCGCGCGAAAATGATCGTCATCCTCGGCGTCACGTCGGCCATGGCCCGCGCGTTGGCTGACGAATTCGCCAAGGCGGGTCACCCGGTGATTCTGGCGGCCCGCGACGACGAAGAAACCGCCTTCATTGCCGCGGACATTCGCACCCGCTGCGAGGTTAACGCGATTCCCATGCATTTTGAGGCGCAAGCCTTCGAGGATCACGAAAGCTTCGTCAATTCCTGCATCGAATCCGGGGAAGGCACGATCGGCGGAGTGGTGCTTTGCTACGGCTTCATGGACGAGCAGCCGAAGGCCCAGTCCGACTTTGACATTGCCCGGCGCACCTTCGACGTGAACCTGACTTCCGCCATCTCCGTGCTGGAGAAGTTCGCGGCCCATTTTGAAGCGCGTGGCGAAGGGTTCATTGCCGCCATCTCCTCGGTCGCAGGCGACCGCGGACGGCAGAGCAACTACATTTACGGCGCGTCCAAGGCGGGCCTCAGCGCGTACCTCGAAGGGCTGCGCAACCGCCTCTACCATCGCGGCGTTCATGTGACGACCATCAAGCCCGGTTTCGTCGATACCAAGATGACCTTCGGATTGCCGGGCCTGTTTCTCGTGGCCACACCGCAACAAGCCGCCAAGGCGATGTACAAGGCGATTGTCACGCGGAAGAACACGGCCTACGTGCCCTGGTTCTGGCGGTACATCATGCTCATCATCCGCCACGTCCCCGACTGGCAATTCAAGAAAATGAAGCTGTAACGGTTCCGGATCAATCCCCGCGAAAGTAGAGGCCCTCAAAATGATCCGGGTCCTGTGTGGACAGCTTCTCTGTGAACCAGCCAACCAACCCTTCTGGGGCCTTGATTAGATAGTCGTCGTCCCGGTTGAGCAGGATTTCCACCTCGGTTCCCGCCGGCAACTCGGCAACTGTTTCCCCACCTTCCAGCGCGCTGCGCAACGTCACCGGCTTCAGCGTCGCAGTCGACAACCCGACGTAGTAGTAAGGCTGGGGCACTTCCTCCAGGCCGTCATCCGTGACCCGGTACTTGCTCCGTCGATCGAAGGTCGTATTCGTGTGGCCAGACACATAGAGAAACCCATCGCCGGGAATGGTCAATGTGAGCCCGTTCATCGAGCCGAGGTAGGCGTCATCGGTAGGTTCCGTTCCCCGTACGACCTGAAAGTTTGGATCGGCGCTGGGGCCCGGATCGAAGATGATGAGGAAGACCTCGTCAGAGTCCGGCGCAAGTTTTGTCGCGATCACTTCGTGCATGTCCCAACCCGCCCCCGGGTCGAAGGTCTTGTTTACCGGTTCCGCCAGGGCCGGATTGTATTGGATGCGAACGATGTCATCGGGGAATTCGAGCTTGAGCGTCCATTCGGCCAGGGGTTCGGCCGCGGGTACTGTAGCGATAGCTGCAAGATAGAAGGCGAGTATCGACAGGTTTCTGGGGGTAGTCATCGGTTGCGATTCCTTATTGCGCCTTGCGAACGGAATTTATCCATGTCGTCGCCAGTGACGAGCCGCGATCGGCGCGCAATTCTTATCTGTCGAGGTCCTGCAAATCAATCGGGCTGTGGAAACGATTCCCGTGTTAGAATGTACCTAAGCTGCGAAGGGATTTCGCCCCGTTCGAGGGGCGCGTCGGTACTTTATCTAACTGCAAGGGAGACCACTCATGATCCATCTCAAACCTGTTTGCCGAATTCCCGCCATACCGGCCCTAGCCGACACCAAGACCGAAGATCCCTGCGGAGGGTTGACGGGATTGGAGTTCAAGAAGTGCGAGAAGAAGAACACGTCCATACGGTAATGGAACCCGGGTATAGATCACTCCGCCAACGCAAACTGACGCCACACCGTCTGGCAACCCAACAGGAGAATCACGATGAAGCATCTTGCCATTCAGTCCCGGTTGCGGTCCCTTCCATGGAAAGCGGAGGAAAAAGGGGGAGCCATGATTAACCCCTGCCTCGGGCTTTCAGGAAAGGAACTGAAGACGTGTGAGAAGAAGAACAAGTAGATTGGGTTCACCGCGCAGAACCGATTCAACTGCCGATTCCACTATGTGTTAAAGGGATATATCCAATGAGGAAGAACACACGTCCATCGCTCAAGAGCATCTCCAGGAAGTTGCCGGTCCGGGCCGACGCAAAAGGTGTCGAGATCCAGGATCCTTGTGCGGAACTCACGGACGTCGAACGCAAGAAATGCGAGTGCAAGGCCTACAAGGGCGGCGTAGTATATTGACGCGAACTCGAAGGGGAGCGTCATGAAACACGTGCATTCGCAGACCAAGAGCCAATCCTTGCCCCGTCCGCGATCAGCGTGGGCGGATTTGTCGCGGTCTTGAATTGCGATTCGGAAGTCGATGACGACGGCAAAAAGTGTGAACTCGAGATCACGAAGATTGGCGATCCTTCGTAGCCTGGTCTGACGGGTCGCCGCGCCGCGCGGGCGGTTCGGCGTCCCGTTTTCATGTTCCGCGCTTCGTTTGTGAAGCCGGCCTTCGGAATCCCGCGGACACTTTCAATGGGCGCGCGCGCAGTCATGCCAGGCTTTCCCTGCCAGAGTCGCCGAAGAATACAAAGTGGCAGCGCTCATCTGTACAATAGGGGACCCTCAATGCAGACAATGGCAATCGGCGCGCCGGATTGGATGTGTGCGCGTCATCTTTTGCAAAGGTAGTTGATTGAGTTACATCGTTCTGATCGCCGGATTCGTTTTCCTTATCAAAGGCGCGGACTTGCTTGTCGAAGGGGCGTCATCCCTAGCGAAACGTCTGGGTGTGTCAGACCTGGTCATTGGAATGACCATTGTCGCCCTGGGCACCTCGCTTCCGGAACTAATCGTCAGCGTGTTCGCGGCGGCCAAAGGCGTTACCGGCATCGCCATCGGCAATGTAATCGGCAGCAACATCGCCAACATCCTGCTTGTATTGGGTGTTGCTGCGGTGATTAGTCCCGTTATCGTGGCGCGAGGCACGGTTCGCAAAGAGATACCGTTTTGCCTTCTCGCGGCCCTGCAAGTGGCGCTGCTTCCCAACGATCGCATCATCGAGGGTGAGACCCACAACATTCTGAGCCGGATTGATGGTTTTGTCTTGCTCAGTTTTCTTGTGCTCTTTTTGTACTATGTCTTCGAACTGGCCCGATCCTCGGAAGCCGAAATGCTGGACGTGCCGGAATTCACGACGACAGTGCCCCGTTCCCTGGGGCGGATCGCACTTGGATTGATTGGGCTAACCTTTGGTGGCCAATGGGTCGTCCGTAGCGCCACCGACATCGCGCATGCGTTTGATGTAAGTGATGACATCATTGGCCTGACCATCGTGGCGATTGGAACGTCACTCCCCGAGTTGGCAACCTCGGCCGTGGCCGCCTATCGGAGAAACTCAGATATTGCCGTCGGAAACATCGTCGGCTCCAATATCTTCAACGTGTTTCTTGTGCTCGCCGTAACGGCCATCATTCAACCCTTGCCCTTTTCGTCCACCAACAATGTCGATGTGGGCGTGATGATCGGGACAACAATGCTGTTGCTCCTCTTCATGTTTACGGGCCGAGTAAAGTACGCGATTCAGCGCGGCGAAGGCGTGGTGTTCTTGCTGTGCTACGCCACCTACATCGGTTTTCTCGTCTATCGGTCGTAATGGAGGCTGCCATGCGCGTGATCGTCACCGGCGCCAGCAAAGGGATTGGCCGCGGCATAGCGACGTTCCTCGCGATGGATGGGTTTCAGGTCGCCCTGCTCGCCCGGTCGAAGGACCTCCTCAAAGATGTGCGTCAAAGCATCGAAGAGCACGAGGGTGATTGCTTCTCGGTGGCTTGTGACCTCCGCGATCCCGACGAGACCGAATATGCGATCGGCGCTGCGGTCGAGCACTTTGGGGGCGTCGACGCGCTTATCAATAATGCAGGACTTGTCATCCGCAAGAGCGCTTTCGATATTTCACTTGACGAATGGCGCGCCATGGTCGATACGAATATCAACGGAGTTTTCTACGCCACCCGCGCCGTGCTGCCCCACATGAAGCGGCAAGGAAGCGGCCACATCATCAACGTGTCGTCTATTTCCGGCCGCGTGCCGTTGCCGGGCGGGAGTGGGTATGCGGCAACCAAGTTTGCGGTCACTGGATTCTCGCAATCCCTTCTTCAGGAGGTTCGCGATTTCGGAATCAAGGTGACGACAATCTATCCGGGCTCCGTTGACTCCGCATCCCATCGCCACGATCCCAGCGAAGACGCGGGGTGGAAGGTACGCCCCGAAGAAGTGGGCGAAGCCTGCGCCCACGTGTTGCACACGCCACCGGGGACGGTCATCAGCGAATTGGAGATCCGCCCGCTGGGTCGTCCGCCGAAGAAATAGGAACTTTGCCGCCACGGCGAAAACCGGAATGGTTTCACGCGGATTTACTGTCAACCCCTCCTGCCGGTTCCCAGCCCAATACGCGCAGGAATAAATCCGGCCTTGTCCGTGTACGAAACAAGGAAGCGATACGCCCAGCGATCATGAATGCCCAACTTCCAAGGAGATGCACCGATGCGACGTTCTAAATTTCCCCTGGCGATGTTGACCCTTGCGGCCATGTTCATTTCGCTCCCTGCTCTCGCGGCAGACACGTACGAGATTGACCCGGTTCACGCGGCATATATCTTCAAGGTCAGCCACCTGGGCGTCAGCTACAGCTACGGACGGTTCAACGAATCCTCGGGGACCTTCACGCTGGATGCGGACAACCCCGAGAACAACCGCATCGAGATCGAAGTCAAGACCGACAGCATTGACACGGACAACGAAGCCCGCGACACCCATCTTAAGAGCGAAGACTTCTTCGACACCGCAAAGTACCCGACCATGACGTTCCAGAGCACGTCCTTCAAGAAGCTTGACGACAAGCATTTTGAAGTCACCGGCGACCTCACCATCCATGGCGTGACCAACACGGTGACCGTTCCGGCGGAACTGGTGGGTATCGGAGAGGGCAGGAACGATGAAGTCCGCGCCGGCCTCGAAGCGGTTTTCACCATCGATCGGACGGATTACGGCATGGACAAGATGGTCGGTCCCGTGGGCGCGGAGGTTGAGCTGACCATCAGCGTGGAAGGCGTACGGCAATAGAAGCGCCGCCGCGGGACTAGATCTGCGGCACTAACGGAGGGGGCGCTTCGCCGGGCGGCACCGACGGTTGCAACGGAACCGTTGGCGCTGACGGCGGTTCCGTGCCTTCGAGCAGTTGTTGCTCCATCTGCTCTTCGAGACGGCGTGCCTCTTCTTCCTCTGCTCGGCTCGCCGGTGGACGTGTTCCCTTCAAGAACGCCTCGCGAAATCCACCAGCCCAACCGCTGCTGGTTTGCCGGTCGACGGAGTGGAACTCAACCGCAGGGGAACCGTCTGCGCTCTTGGGCACCTCGAACTCCTTGACGGGAAGCCCTTCGTGGGCCTTGATCATAAACTCGGTCCAGACCGGGCAGGCGCGCCGGCCGCCGGTGTACTCATTGCCGCGCCCCAGGGAGCGGTTGTCGCGGTAGCCGATCCAGACCACGCAGGTGTAGTACGGGGTATATCCGCAGAACCACACATCGCGAGCGTCGTTGGTGGTGCCGGTTTTACCCGCACGCGGACGATTCAGGTCGGCAGACCGGGCGCCCGTCCCCCACGTGGTGACGCCTTCGAGCAAGTACGTCATCAAATACGCCAGGTCGGGATCGAACGCTCGCCGTTCCATCTCCCGCAGGTCCTGCGGCGTGCAGGCGTATACGGGAATGCCGTCGCGGTCCTTGATCTCTTCCACGAACACCGCCGGATGGTAGACACCCCCGTTGGCAAAGGTCGCGTAGGCAAGGCACTGCTCCAAGACGGTGACTTGATGGGTGCCGAGCCCCAAGGTCAGGCCCACCGTGTCGTCGATGGGGATTTCGAACCCCGCTTTTTCAATCGTAGCGCGGACCATAGGCATCTTGATTCGCTCGACGAGCCGGACGCTGACCGTATTGATCGATTGCTGAAGGGCGTACCGCAGCGTGACGGGGCCCTTGTACTTGCCGTCAAAGTTCTTGGGGTTCCAAGTGCGGCCGAGGGCGTCGTACCGCACGAACGGCTCATCCATAATGATGCTCGCCGCCGTGAGATTCGTTTTTCGGCCCTCGTCCAGCGCTGCCGCCCAGACGAAGGGCTTTACACTGGACCCGGGTTGACGGCGGGCCTGGGTAACGGTGTTGTATTTCTCCTGGGTCCAATCGCGGCCTCCGACCAGCGCGCGGACGAAACCCTCCCGGCCCGGGCGGTTGTCGATACACACCAAGGCACCCGAGACAGGTTCGAACTCGTCGAGGCGTCCTTGCGATTCAAGCGATTTCCGCTTCTTCTCGTCGAAAGATTCCAATTCCTTGAATAGCGCTTCTTCCGCGGCGCGTTGTAATCGCATGTCCAGGGTTGTCGTGATCTCGAGTCCCTGCTCCAGGAGCATTTCCTTCGTGAAGAGGTTGGCCTGCACGGCGCGCTGCCGCATTTCTTCCACGAAATAGGGCGCCAGGAACCGGTTTGGCCCGAGAACGCCTTCGCCCCGCGCCAGCCGCGCCTCGCGTTCCTCTTTGGTCAGGATTTGTTCGGCGACATCTTCCGCGATGGCGGCGTCATACTCTTCCTGCGAGATAAAACCGTTCTCCAGCATCTGGCCCAGCACGACGTTGCGCACCGCAGTGGCGCGGTCGGGATAGCGATCGGGCCGCCGATTGTTGGGCGAACGCAGGATACCCGCCAAGACGGCGCTCTGTCCGAGGGTCAGGTCGCGGCACGAAACGCCGAAGTACTGTTGTGAGGCCGCCTCCACGCCATAAGCACTCCCGCCCAGGAAACTCTTGTTGAGGAAGAGTTCGAGGATTTCGTCTTTCGTGAACTCGCGTTCGACCTGTAAGGCTACGATGGCCTCTTGAAGTTTTCGCGCCAAGGTCTGCTCGCGTGAGACCCCGGTCACGGTTTCTACGTCGCGCACCAACTGCTGGGTAATGGTGCTGCCGCCGCGGATCCGGCCCGTACGGAGGATGAACAAGGCCGCGTTCAGAATAGCGTCGGGCCGCACGCCCTTGTGCTGGTAAAACTTATCGTCTTCCGTCGCGATGAAGGCCTTCTGGAGGTGCAGGGGAATCTCGCTCAGATTGACCAATTGCCGGTATTCGATGTTGTATTCGCCCAGCAACTCGCCCCGGTAGCCGTCTTCCGACGAGTAAATCTTGCTCCCCACCTTGGGCCGGTACGTATCCAGCTCAACGACTTGGGTTTTAGCGTCTTCCAAGTACCAAACGAACAGTCCCAGTGCCGCGCCCCACGCCGCCGCCGCCACCATCATGGCGAGGAAAAACACGAACCCGCAGCCCCGCGCTTGCATGCGCCGGAAAGGGGACGACTCTTTCTTCTCGGTTTCGCTCATAGGCCGGATCGTACCATGCGGCAACGGTTTGAACAATGACGCTCTCTACAATCCCGGCAATGGTGAAACAGTTCCCCTATTCGGCACTGTGTATGAAGAGCAGTTGCGCACTAGCGTCTAATTCGTCGAAATGACCTGACTGGAACGCCAAATTGGAAACCAGGCCGCGTTCCGGTAGTATGATAGGTTGATTCCGGGTTTGATACCGTAGAATTTCCGCAGATTGCGAATTGGAGGATTTGGAATGTCGAAGAAGAACGATGTATCGCGACGCGCATTTATGCGTGATGCCGCCAAGGTCGCGGCGGGTGTCACGGCCGGTTCGGCGGTGGCCGCGAAAACCGCGCGCGCGGACGTATACAAGAGCATTATGCCCCAGTCCGTCATGGGGGCCAACGAGAAGATCATTACCGGTCACATCGGCGTGGGCAACATGGGAAAGCGGGACCTCCAGTTTGTGGTGATGCGCGACGACACGCAGCCCGTCGCCGTATGCGATTTATTCCCAAAGTTCACTCAACAGGCAAGCCAAATTGTTCAATCGAAGGGCCATCCGGCTCCTACCGAACATACCAATTTCGAGGAAGTCATCGAGAACAACGATATTGACGTCGTCGTCATTGTGACGCCTGACCACTGGCATACGGTTCCCGCGATGATGGCCATCGACGCGGGCAAAGACGTGTATTGCGAAAAGCCACTGTGCACGACCATCGAAGAGGCCAAGGCCATCAAGGCAAAGGTGCACGAGAAGAAGGCCGTGTATCAGAGCGGCACCATGCAACGGAGCGGCCCCTATTTCCAGGAAGCTGTCCAGATGATCCAGGATGGCTACATCGGCAAGATCGGCCGGGTCGAGTGTTGGAACAACGATCACTCCACCATCGAAGGCATTGGAAATCCTCCGGATGAAGAGCCGCCCTCCTGGCTTGATTGGGAACGGTACGTTGGCTGGACACCGAAGGTTCCGTTCAACAAGAATCGCTACATCTATAACTTCCGCTGGTTCAAGGATTACTCCGGCGGCAAGATTACCGACTGGGGCGCCCACCTGCTCGACGTGGCGATTTGGGCCATGGGCGACGAGAAACCCATTCGCCGCGTGACCGCGGCCAGCGGGAACCTCATCCTTCAGGACAACCGGACCACGCCGGACACGCTCGACACGTTCTGGGAGTTCGACGATTACATTCTCAGCTTCTCGAACCGCGCGTGGAATCCGGATTGGCTCGAAGGCACCGATCTTGGCAGCCCCGGCCATGGCATCTTCTTCCATGGCACACTCGGCAGCATGCGCGTCGACCGGCTCGGCTACCAGGTCTTCCCCTTCCGCGACAACGGTGGGTGCGAACCTGTGGCGAAACGCGACGCCCTGGAAATGGATATGAAC
>JAHDWY010000775.1:0-317 GCA_023384315.1 Candidatus Hydrogenedentota bacterium
TTCCCCCTTTGAAGGGGGATCAAGGGGGATGTTCTTTGAGCAAATGTAGGCGCTCCCGCGGTTACTTTTGTCCATACTTTGCGAAATGCTCGGCGATGTCCGCTTCGTTGGCGCTGCCAGCGTGGACGACGACGCGGTAGCGGAGCGTCAGCGTTTCGCCTTTCGGTAGATCCAGGCGGTCGTTTTCCAGCCAGTACATGGGCGTCGGCGAAAAAAAGCCGTAGTCGCGGGTGAACCATTTGGCCGGATACCAGCGGTTGTCGGGATTCTGGAAAATGGCGATGCCTTCCGTGACGCCGTCGCGCGTTCCCGAGTAA
>JAHDWY010000775.1:327-2341 GCA_023384315.1 Candidatus Hydrogenedentota bacterium
AAGCAAGGCGCCCGAGTAATCGCACCAGGGCGATCCGACGCCGTAGGTGCCCGCCTCACTCGTGTCGCCTTGCGCGTTGATGAGCGTGCCGCCGCTTGCGACGCTGAGTTCGGGCACCACCCGCGCAGAAAACAGGGAGTGGTTCGTCTTCGTGATCGTCACGTCCACCAACGGCTCCAGCGTAATTTCGAAATCGATATAGCGAATCGCCTCGTCCGGGGCCGTGATGGTGATGGTCCGCAGATCGCGGATCACCGGGTCTTCGCCGGGCTTCTTCCACAGGCACGTGTCCGTAAATACGACACGCTCTCCCCCGCTCTCCACGATGGCCGGTCCCTGCGACAGGATCTGACCGCGCTCGTTGGTGTCTTGCCAATAGTTGCCGCCGTTCACATGGTCGCATCCGAAGAACAGAGAATGATGGTGCGGATACGGCTCCGATGTTTCCGTCGTAATCGACTCGCCCGACGCGGGACCGTTCACGGGCCAAAAGTAGGGATACTTCTGATCGCCGCCGAACTTGTAGGCGGTGAACAACGCGTCATCCACACGAACCTCGACCGAATCTCCGACGATGGCGGCGGTGACGTCGGCGAGAGCGCTGAATCCGGTCCCCGCGCACAGGCACGCGACCGCGAGCGTTTTCGATTGAATCCACGACATGCTGCGATCTCCTGACAAACGTTCCGTTCGAGCATACCGGATGTTCCGCTCAGAATTCGACTGTCGATGGGATATCACAGCTCGACTCGCTCGTTGTTTTCGATTTAATTCGCTCTGATTCGTCGCTATACTAATTGCAGTTGGCAGCGGTTTAGAAAAATCGAGAATCTCAAGAGGCAATTCCATGCCTATTCCCAAGAGTCTCTATATCGTTGGAATCATCCTCGGCATCGCGGCGGGCGCGGGCGCCGGCGTGGGCGCGTTTACTTTCGTGTACGCGAAAGGCAGTTCCTATATGACCAACGATCCCGCGGCCTGCGCCAACTGCCACGTCATGACCGACCACTTCGACGCGTGGGCGAAGTCCAGCCACCACCACGTGGCGGTCTGCAATGACTGCCATGCGCCCCACGATCTGGTCGGCAAGTATCTCACCAAGGCTCGCAACGGGTATAACCACTCGTTGGCGTTCACCACCGGAAATTTTCCCGAGCCCATTCGCATCACACCGGCCAACCGGAGCGTTACGGAAGAGTCCTGCCGGTATTGCCACGCCGAAGTTGTCGAAGCAATCGACAGCCATTCGACCGCAACGAACGAGATGTCCTGCATCCGATGCCACAGCTCCGTCGGGCATCAGACCATTGGAATTCGATGAGCACGTGAAGGAGGAGTCATGAGTCACGAAGAATCGGGGGCGCGTCCCCGCAGTTTGAAACGCATCTTCACGATCGTTCTGATCACGGCCATCGTTACGGGCGGCGCGACCTTCGCCGTGACGGGCCTGCTCATCAATATCTTCGAGCGCCAACAGGAAGCGCGAAACCCGTTCTTCCGGGTAGTCGAACTGGATGACGAAACCGAGGACCCGGCGATTTGGGGCAAGAATTTCCCCATTCAGTACGATGGCTATCAGCGAACGGTGGACATGGTGCGGACCAAGTTCGGCGGAAGTGAAGCGCTGCCGCGGACGCCAACCGAGGCCGATCCGCGCTCCATCGTGGCCCAGTCCAAGATTGAAGAGGATCCGCGCCTCAAACGTATGTGGGCGGGATATGCCTTCGCCATCGATTTCCGTGAGGAGCGCGGCCACGCCTACATGCTTGAAGACCAGACCCTGACCGAGCGCCAGTCGGTCGGCCAGCCGGGCACCTGCATGCACTGCCACGCGTCGGTCTATGTGCCCTACAAGAAACTCGGCGACGGAGACCTCATCAAAGGGTTCGAGAAGATGAACCAGATGAAGTACGCCGAAGCGCGGGAACTGGTCGAGCACCCGGTCGCCTGCATCGACTGCCATGACCCGGAAACCATGGAGCTTCGCGTGACGCGGCCGGGCTTCCTGGAGGGC
>JAHDWY010000776.1 GCA_023384315.1 Candidatus Hydrogenedentota bacterium
CAGCCCCTTGGCCTTGCCCACGTCGACAACGCGTTGCAGGTGCGGGCGGACGAGGTCGCGCCAGCAGTCGGGACTCATCATCATGGACTGCTGTCCCGCCACGTCGTCGCCGGTCCATAGCCAATCCACCGCGAAGCGGTCCAGCGCCTTCACCGACAACTCCACCGCGAAGTCCGCACAACGGCCGAGCATGGCATCGGCGAGTTCGGGGTCAGCGACCAGATCGAGGAGCGCGTAATCCATGCCGCGCAGACGCCAGTACATCTCGTAGACGCAGGGCGACACGTCGACGCCGACGTAGAAGTCATCCGCGTAGGGCATGACCCGGTTCATGTTGGCGAGCAGAGCTTCCTGCGCGCGGTTCGGGAATTCGTATGCGAGGACCGCGTCGCGGTCGAGCCCCGCCAGCGGGTAATGCGTGACCTGGTTGTACTCGCCTTCCTTGGTCCAGGTGATACCCCAATCGTCCACGTGGGATTCGCCGTCGCGCTCGTGGACGATGCCTTCCATGGCGTGGTTGTTGTTCACCCAGGCCTGGACGATGTCGTTGCCCATGGCCTCCCCCACTTTGCCCGGCGGGATTTCGAGGAGCGCGGCGAGGCGGCGCGTCGTGGAAGGATGAAACCACATGAACACGGGCACCCGGTCCACGGGTTGCCGGTTCAAGGCCGCGTTGACGCGTTGCTTCGAGGTCATGGGAATAGGGATAGCAGAACGGGGCGAGATGGCGCAATACGCAGGGTCAAGTTGTCTGACGCTTTTCGAGTGTCTTGGCGAGGAACCAGAAGGCGAGAAACCAGGCGATAGCGGTGGCGACGCCTGCGGGCAGGCTCATGCCGAAGAGGTAGCGATGAACGAGCAGGCCGAAGTGGGCCAGGATCGGCGCGGCGAGCGATTGGGTCCATTCGCGGAGCAGACCAAACAGGATTGATGCTCCGAAGACGTACACCATCTCCCACGCCGCTGGCATGTAGACGCCGGGGACCATGTGGCACGCGGTGAACACGACGACGGTGATCCCGAAACCGTGCGTGATGGATGCGCCGAGAAACCGGTAGCGTTTCGTGAATTGGGCGTTGAGTTCGCCCTGAAAGTACCCGCGGAAGAGCAGTTCCTCCGCGACACCAACCATGACCAGGAAATAGAAGAGCGATTGGGCAACCTGTCCGCGAAGTTCGGGCCGCAGGGTCAGTGTGCCGAAGGCGATGTCGGCGGCGAGCGGGAAGGTAATCAGCAAGGCGGCGAATACCAAGCCGACTTTGGCGGATTCGGCGAACCGGTCCGTGCGCAGTCCATATAAATCTACCTTCCGGCGGTTCAGGAGAAGGCCGACGAGCGGCGGAAGGAAGAACAGAATGTGACCGATATAGTTCCAGTGAAGTTCGCTTTGGAGTTGCCAGATCGGCGTTTGGGGCAGGAACGCCAGAGAACCATAGATGGCGGCGATCCAGAGAAACGGGATACCGCGCTTCATACTCAAGAGTGCCCCCCTAATCGCCTTTGGCGAAAGCCCTTACGCTGCATCGACCCGCCCTCCACGGCCGGTGAGGATTCCCGCGCAAATCTGCTGCCTTGTCGCGCCCGGCATGACGACCCTTCGCCTTTGAACGGCTGTCGCGAGCTCCGAATCCATTGGATGTGCTTGTTGCTCCAAATGGTTTAGCCATCTGCCCGGAGCCAATCCCTCCCGCCCATTGTCCTGGCAAATGCGTCTTCGCGCAATCCGGCGTGGCTGGAACCACGAATCGCCCATCATGGCCCACAAGGCTGGAGTACCAAGTATGAGGTATCCATGAAATAAGCGAAAAGCCCTATTGACAAAAAATGGAAACCCAGAATATTATGATTCTATTGGCGGACCGGGTTAAGTGCGAATGAGGACCGGTCGGTTAGATGGAGCGCGTTGAAAACCAAGTACTCCTCTTGGGTAGAGGGGGGAATCGACCGCGGCGGGGAGTTTCAAAATACCTTCGATCCATGGCTGTAATTCCGTGCACGCCGGATAGGTGCATATTCGTTCGTGCCGAGTCGCAAACGGGGGTATTCGTGGTTGTTGTTTCGTAGGGTGCGTTCTGTTCGGTCAAGGGTGCGATTGCGTAAGTCAGAGTTGCGGGCGGTTGCGAGACTCCGCCTGCGTGCGTCTTGATTTTAGAGGGGACTTAGAAACGTTGGGGATCGTGGCATCACAATAGTTCAACGAAGGAGTTGTTCACAATGAAGAAAGCTCTGGTAATCGTGGTGTTGGGGGCTTGCTTTCTCGGCTTCGCTCCCGGTGCGTCCGCACAGATTAGCGTCGATTTTGACACGTATTTCTCGAACCCGACATTGAGCCTCGTGGGG
>JAHDWY010000777.1 GCA_023384315.1 Candidatus Hydrogenedentota bacterium
TCCGCTGGGAAGAGCGTGTCGAAGCCGAATCCTTCTCCCGCGGGGGTATCCGGGGATCCGAATATGAAACCGCCGTGGGTTGTATCGTATACGCTACGCTCGTCATCGGTGAAAATGGGAGGAAGGAATTCGCTGGACGAGAAGGTATAGTTCGCTGCGAAGCTCACCTCCTGAGCGGTCTCGAGTTGTTTGATCAGGTTATTGAGCTCGAAATGCCCCCGGAAGTCGTTGTTCACCTGCCATACGTACAGGCCGGTGAAGGTGTCGGTGAACGGAACGCGCGCGGGGCCCGGATTGTTGTCGGCGTCGCACCAGGCGCGGACCCACGCGCCGGCGATCGGTTCGGACGCGTAGCCATCCAGGGCTTGGGTGCGCACGCGCTGGTGCAGGTCGAAGAAGATATCGATGCTGGAACGCGGATAGAGATAGGTGACCGCCGCGATGTCGTCCGGCGCCAGGTCGGGATGGGAGTCCGTGAGCGAACCGTTGTCCTCGACGTGCACGACGAAGTCGTTCAGCATGGTCGACGTCACGCCCCGGGTGCCGATGGTGCCGTCGAAATTCCGAATCGCTACCACCCGGTCTTCCACGTTCACGAACTTGCCCAAGTTGGCGAGTTGCTCGGTAGCGTTCTCGTCAATGTTTGCCAGGGGGCTGTAACCGAGACCAATGGTGAGGCCCGCGGTAAAGGTGGCCAACCCCTGCAGGGAGATTTCGTCACTCGTGTTCTCGATCTCGCGCGCGGCGAAGCCGATGACCGTATCCACGTCGATCATTTGTCCGCCGGTTACCGGAAAGGTCGAGTCTCCGACGGTAATGAAGGTGTCCTCAAAAGAGTTCGTGATAAGGGTGATAGAAAGCGAATCACCCACGAGAGAGCCATTATTCTCGACATCGTCCTCCGATTCGAAGGAAACCATGTTGAAAGCATCAATGCCGTCGAGGCCGGCAGTAAGCTCGACCGGATCGACAATGCTTTGACCTTGCCGGAATGCAATGAAGGCCGTGGAGACGCGCTCCCACTCTTCGTACCCCGCCAATATCTTGGCCACTTCGTTGGTAGTAAATCCGTCCACCCCGTTGCCGGTTTCGAAGTTCAGGGTGACGCCATCGTTGGGGCCGTTGACATCGCCGTCATTGTTTCGGTCAAGAACGTCGATAGGCCATGTGATGATGATGAGTTCCCCAAACTCGTTGAAGAATCCCTGGGGGTAGAATGCCCCGGCCTGGGGTACGAGGGTTGCCGCCGTAATCGCCACCATGAAGACGCGCAGGGCAGTGCGAATTGTCGTGCTCACCGGGTACTGTCCTTTCTCTTGCCGGGACCGCCCCCACACAGGCGCCCGTTGGGAATCACTGTAACGGGTTGCCCTGGAGGCTCGCAAGCCTCCAGGGCGCCGATAGTTCTTATGCGCGCACCGCACTCCAGCGCCGGCGGGCGGTCCAGGCGCCGGCCAACAGCAGGAGGAAGGTGGTAAGCGCGAGTACCGGAGACTCGAGGCTCCACGCCACCGGTGTCAGAGCCAGCCGCACGGCGGCAGCAATCGCCGGGTGGGCCGCAATGTGGTCGGCTAGGGGCGGGCTGACCGTGTAGTACAGGTCGACCAGCGCCGCGCCGACGGCCGTCTTGAGAAGCACCGCGTCGCGGAATTCACGGAAGGTGTCCAGCTTGCCGGCCAACGGAGACCCGTAGGCTGCGGTCGCGATGAAGCAGGTGGGCAAGCCACCGCCGCCCTGGAAACCGCCGCCGCCGCCGCCACCGCCGGGGTTGTTGATGTAGTTGAACCCATCCGGCGCTACAGCGAACAGGCCGGTTCCCTGATTCTGGACGGTAACGTCGAGCGGTCCCGTGACCGGAAGCCCGCCAACCGGGAACCCGACCACGATACTGGTCGGCGTCCACGAGTTGATCGGCATGACGGTGCCGCCGAAGAACACCTTGGGATCGTCGAAGTTAGTGCCGGTGATCGTCACGGGGAAAGCCGTTTGCCCGCCGGAACTCGGGTTAATCGAAGTAATGGTCGGGGCGTTGCCGCCGCCACCGGGAACAACGGTGAAGCCGTTGTAGGTATCGAATTGACCGGAGGTCGAGTTCGTAACCTTCAGCGTGACCACGTTGTTGTTGTCCGAATCCAGCGTGATGCCACCCGGGATCGTCGCGAGAATCTGGGTATTCGTCGCCGACACCACCGTCAATGCGACGCCATCCAGCGTGACAATCGGGGAAGTACCGAAGTTCTGTCCCGTGATGGACAAGGTCAGTCCGCCACCGCCGACAACCTTCGGCAACTGGCTCGGCAAGACGTTGGTAATGGCGACATCGTCACCCTGCACCAC
>JAHDWY010000778.1 GCA_023384315.1 Candidatus Hydrogenedentota bacterium
CTGAAGGCCGTCAGCGCGGTGCCCGCTTCAAAACGCCGCCGCGTGCGCCGCGTGTAGTGGCGGCCGAACATTTCGCGCTCGCTCAGCACCGCCACGCGGTCCTGAGTCGATGCAAACCCCGCGCGCAGGCGCCCCATTTCGATGCGCACGTCGAAGGCGTCGTGGCCGATGCGGTACCCCTGTTCTTCCATCAATTCGTGAAGCCGTTTGCGCTCGCCGGAATTCGCGCAAAGCAGGACTACCGTGTACCGCTCCCGATCCCAGGCCTGGAGCTGCTTCCAGAACTCTTCGTTGTGTCCTTGCCACCCCGCCAGCGCCCGCATGGAAGCGGATACGCGGCGCGCGTCTTCGCGTCCCTCGAACGGTACTTGGGCGATGGACAGGCGCGTCCGCGACGCGACCAAGGCCTCCAGATCGTCCGCGCTCATGAAGTACGGGCTGTCCGCCAACTGCGCGCCGAGCTTCCGCGATTCATCGCGCACACTTACGGGTTCGTCAATGGCGATCAGGGCGTCCTTCGGCAGGTAGTCCAGCAATGACGCGCGCGGTCCACTCTCTTGAGCCGACGCCGCGAGTTGCGACTTCTCCGATCGCGGCAGGAGCGTGAACGCATCGACCGAGTTCACACTGCGCTGCGTCTCGGGTTCGAAACGGCGGATGGATTCGATCTCGTCGCCGAAGAATTCGAGCCGGTACGGCAACTCGCTCGAGATGGGAAACACGTCGAAGATGCCGCCACGCAGGCTCATCTGGCCGCGCTGTTCAACCATGAGTTCCCGCTCGTAGCCCATCTTCGTCAACTGCATGACGAGCTCTTCGAGGTCGCGTTCCTCGCCCACCGCGAGCGATACGGTCTGTTGCGCGAGGCGGTCGCGCTGGATGACGTACTGCATGAGCGACCGTACCGGCGCCACGACGCGCATGGCTTCTCCGCCATCTCCCGCGGTCAGCAGCCGCTTCAAGGTGTTCATGCGTTCGGCGACGATGTCGTCGGCCGGCGCCATCAAGTCGGTGGGCAGGACTTCCCAGGCGGGAAACAGCGCGCATCGATCGGGGTCATCAAAGGTGAGCAGGTCCTCGAAGATTCCCTCGGCTTCGATACGGCCCGGGGCTACAATCAGGAGCGGGCGGTCTTCCGCGGCCTGGAGGGCACAAAGAGTCTTCCCGGAACCCCAGGGCCCGACCACCTCCACGTCGCCGCCTTTCAGGTGGCGCAGGATGTCGTCGACGAAAACGAGTCTGGGCAGCGGTCGAGAAAGTGCCATGGATGGTTCGTAGTCCCGTTACGGGGAAAAAGCGTGGTTGCGCATACAACACGGAAACGGGCGGACCGTAAAAAACAGCCCGCCCGGATTAACACTAGGCGACGAATGTGCCTGCTACGTCTAGGACGCAAGGACTAGACCTAACATCCCCCTCGACCCTTCGGGTCCGCCCCCTTCAAAGGGGGACTCGCGCTCGCGCTGCTGCGCGTTTGGTAGTCACCAAAACCCCAGAGCAAGGATATGTGTAGTCAGACAAAACTTAAACTTCGGATTCCCATTCCCCTTTACAAGAGGGGACGATGGTTACTATGTTCTTGGGACACTAAACTTCTCGGCCGCAAATACCGTTGGCACTCGCGTCGCCCTTGAGCATCCACACAAAGCAACGAATTCGGTGAGGCCCATTCCCCCTTTGAAGGGGGATAAAGGGGGATGTTCTTAGCTCGAACGGCTGCGTGTACCGCAAGTCGCCGTAGGTGCGCTTAGCGCGAATAGAAGCCGATGACGCCGGCGGTTTCCGCCTTGAACGGGATCGTCTCCAGGTTCGGCGTCGCGGTCATCTTCCCTTCAAAGGACTTCGGAGCGCGCTCCAGATACTCCGGCATCACGGCCGGCGGATTCTCCGCGCCGTTGGCGATGGCGGGAACCTTCCGGCTCTTCTCGCGCACGCTCACGGTCATGCCCGGCTTCACGCGGAACGACGGGACATCGACCTTCTTGCCATCCACGAGGATGTGGCCATGGTTGACCAACTGCCGGGCCGCGGGAATGCTCTGCGCCCAGCCGAGCCGGAACACGATGCAATCCAACCGCGACTCGAGCAGCATCAGCAGGTTCGTGCCCGTGACACCGCCCATCCGCTGGGCTTCCGCGAAGGTGCGGCGCATCTGCCGCTCCATGAGGCCGTAGTGGGTGCGGATCTTCTGCTTGTCCAGGAGTTGCTGCCCATACACGGACATCTTCCGGCGCATGTTCTGGCCGTGCTGTCCCGGCGCATACGGACGCCGCAACGAAGGGCATTTGGGGTCGCCCCAGATGCACGAACCCAAGCGGCGGCAGAGTTTGTG
>JAHDWY010000779.1 GCA_023384315.1 Candidatus Hydrogenedentota bacterium
TGCGGGATGACCGTCGCCCGGCACTACGACGCAGGCGCCCTGGTGCGCTTTGAGATCCGCGGCCACGGCGGCGACCCATTCCTGCAAGGACGCGTCGGGCTCATCGCCCTGGGCGGAAACGCCGATGGCGCGGGCGATGGCACGCGCGATGATTTCGACCTGGCTCGGCGCCACGTGCTTCACGTGGTCGGCGGAGGCGCCCGTCAACGTGGGGGTGCTTTCCAGGGCATACAGACGATTCATGTTGGGGTGCGCCCCTTCCACGGACCGTCGCTTCGCAAAATCGTTTGCGTATCGAACACATCCTGGCGCACCGCCAAGAAGGTCCGCATCGAGTGTCAAGATGACGTCGGCCTTTGTGAGGTCGTACCGCGTTTCGACGTATTGACCGAAGGCCGTCTGGGCGCCGGCGCGGGCGGAATCGCGGTTTACCGGCTCGTACTGGTGCCAGCGCGCCGAGGGCATGGCCTCGAGAAGCGCGCGAATACCCGCGGCCAGGGACGGGGAACCGACGGTTTCCGTCAGAATGCGAAGCCCTTCGCCCCCACTGTCGCGAAGGCCTTCGCCGATCTTGACGCCGGCGGAGTCTTTGGGCCCGTTCACCAGGACGTCCATTTCGCTCGTGAAGATGTCCCACGTGGAGATCCGTCCGAGTTTGAGCGGTGTCGTCGACCGATCCGGATCATAGAGACTCAATACGGACGCCTGCGCGAAGATGTCGGTCGCGCCATTGGCGGTGCTTGCGGGATGAAGGGGATTCCCCTCGATCTTCGTCGGGCGGCCGGTGTGGCTCTCGGCCAGCAGACCGATGCCGTATCCGGACAAGGGCATGGCCGTCGCAAAGTACATAGGCGCGCCCGGAACCATCTCCTTCGGCGGTGTCACGTAGGGGATGATGTGTTCGGTTGGCTGGCGCGAGCATGCCGAGGTCAAACCGGCAAGCGCCAGCGACGCTCCCATGACCTTGAGGAACTTGCGGCGCTCCACGCCGCTTTCCATCACCGACGCTTCGCGCGGAAACTCGCGGTAGAGGAAATCGCGGAACTCTTCCGTGTCCGCCAGTTGCTCCAGCCCCTGCCAGTACTCCGGACCGCTCCGTTCCTGCAAGCGCTCCCGGATCGTGTCGAGGTTAATGGGTTCCCGTGTTTTTTCTTCGGTATTCACGATTGGATTTGCACCTGGCTTCGCACTGCTCATCGGTGGCACACCGAACAGTTGGTCAACTGCTGTTTGTTGATGTCGTACTCTTCAACGAGGCGCTTGCCCATCTCGAGCTGGGATTCCTCTCCCGAAGGCCTCCAGTTCATGTTGAACACTTCTTCCTTGGGCCGGATGAACTTTTCCGGCGCCTTATGACATTCGAGACACCACTGCATGTGCAGGGTCTGTCCCTTGGACATGAGGGGCATTTGATCGACTTGGCCGTGGCACGTGACACAGCCAATCCCTTTAGCCACGTGGATGCTGTGGTTGAAATACGCAAAGTCCGGCAAGTCGTTGACGCGAACCCATTCCAGCGGTTCGCCGGTCGCCCAGCTCTCGCGGACCGGCTCCAGCATGGGGGCTTCCGTCCAGACTTGCGAGTGACAGGTCATACAGGTTTCCGTCGGAGGAATCCCGGCGAAGGCGTTGTCTTCTACGGATGTATGGCAGAAGCGGCAATCGATGCCGAGGCCTTCCACGTGGTGCTTGTGACTGAACGGCACGGTCTGTTCGCGGGCCATTCCCACACGCGTCACGAAGGGTGAACGGTAAAACGCCATCCCGGCTGCGCCCACGACCCCAAGAAGAAGGACCCCCCCAATGATGCTTGCGCGGGCAAGCGTGTTCATGCTGGACGGGAAAATCTGTGCCACCTGAATACCTCGTACTACGTTCAGCGTTCCGGCGCACGGCGGAGAGACAACACTTCTCCCCCAGTCGCAGCGCGACAGAACTAGCTCGCACGTATTTTCTGGTACGTCCCCGGCACCAGTACCGGGTCAGCCTTGCCTAATTCATCCGGACAGAGTTCTCTTGAGAGCGGATAGCCACTCGCTTTGGAATCTGAGCCGAATACCCCGAGTGTTGAATCAAGAACCCGCTGTGAAGAGGTTTTGTCGCGACGCCCTACCGAAGCGTGGCGAGAGCTTCACACTCAAGGAGCCGTGAGTGTAATGACTCCGATCCCGAAAGTCAACAACTTTTTCGCGATCAATTTCGCGATTCATCGGTAACTGTATCAGCCCCATGGACTCCGGGCCGGGAATATTAAGCGCAGGTTGCTCAGAAAACTGGATTTAGCAGGTTTCCTCGCATCCAATGGAATGGG
>JAHDWY010000011.1:0-3104 GCA_023384315.1 Candidatus Hydrogenedentota bacterium
GAAACGCGGCAGACGAATGAACATCTCGCGCTTTATTGTTTGTGTACACGGGAACGCAGATCGGTTCAAGTACATGCGTCCGCCCTGTGCAAAGTAGAAATGTCCTCTTTGTCCCGGCTTTGAGAGTGGAAAGATAGGACTTCGAATGAGGACGAAGGACGTGGATCGCTTGGAGTAAAGTCGGGAGATCGACCAAGGTCGGATCACAAGAGGCAAGGGCGCGGTTGCTGGGGATAGTGAAGCGTCAGTCACGTCGTATCCTTGGGCGGTACCTCAAAGAGGGGCCGTCGGGATCCCGTTCCCCAAAAGTCCCAAGGACCTCTTGAAACATTTTGTTGTTTTCAGGGGCCCTCTCTATACTCACGGAAAACCTGCCCGTGGTGGTCACGGGCGTCCATAGGGAAAATGTCGGTAGAAGGATTGGCTGCGATATGTCTGATCGGATTCTGCGCCTGCTCTTCGCATTGTCAGTGGCAATTTTGTTGCCGCTTGTGGCCTCATCTGCGGATGAGTTCGAGCCGATTTTCGACGGAAAAACCTTGACCGGTTGGAAGGCGCTCGACATGAGCTATTGGACGGTGCGAGACGGGGCGATTACAGGTCAATCGACGCCAGAGCATCCGTGTACCTCCAATCAATTCATCGTGTGGCAGGGAGGCGAGGTACGTGACTTCGAGTTGAAGCTCAAGTTTCGTGTGGTGGGGAACGGGTGCAATTCAGGCGTACAGTTTCGCAGCGAAATCAGGCCGGACGGTCTGGCGGTCGGGTATCAGGCGGATATCTATCAGAGCGGAGACTACCTGGGCGGCGTGTGCGACGAAATGCATTCGCGTGATGGCCACGAATTATTGGCTGCGAACGGGTCGAAAACGATCATTGATGAGTCGGGAAACCGTGATCGAACCCCATTGGGCGAGCAGGCGACTATGCGACCCGAGGGCGAATGGAACGATTATCACATTACGGCCAAGGGCCAGCACATAACCCTTCGCGTGAATGGCCAGGTATCAACCGAACTGATAGACCGAGAGGAGGGGCACTACGACCTTTCCGGAATCCTGGGTCTACAGCTTCGCTCAGGTGATCCGATGACCGTACAGTTCAAGGATATCTCTCTCAAGCAGCTTTCGGGTCGATAGGTGAAACTGGGATGAAGCCGGGGCATGGATAGCTCTTTGCCTTTGACCCACCAGAAAAAGCGCCCCGGTCCAGTTTTCACCGGACCGGGGCATATATGCATAAACCCCGGCTACTTCAATGCCACCCCGCCGTTGGCGGGGCCCTGCGGGCCGAGTCAGTCTAGAACTTGCGACCCGCTGCTTAATCCCGCGTGCCGCGGGACTCTACCAACTGAGCCAACGGTTACTGCGAATTCGCCTGTTTCAGGTCTGCCAGGTAGCGTGCGATGCCGCGTTTCTTAATCTTCTTTTCGAGCGCCATGGCTTGGGAGCGGGTGGGCGATTCGCGTTTCCAGACGAGTTCCCAAGGACCCTCAAGACGTTTCGTGGTCTTGGACCCATGATAGGCTGGATCGTTGTGCTCGGTGAGTCGACGGGGGACGTCGTCGCTCGAACCGCAATAGTAGCCGCCGGTCGTTGCGCTCTGGAGGATGTAGGTCCAGTACGACACGCGTTTTCTCCAGCCGGCCCAAATCAAAAGCGCCCCGGTCCAGTTTTCACCGGACCGGGGCATATATGCATAAACCCCGGCTACTTCAATGCCACCGAGGGAAGGCATATGGCTCCCCGAGCAAGACTCGAACTTGCGACCCGCTGGTTAACAGCCAGCTGCTCTACCAACTGAGCTATCGGGGATTAAACTTGTTCCGATGCAGCTGGTTAATCCCGCTTGACGGCGGGACTCTACCAACTGAGCGATCGGGGGTCAATTTGGTCCAGAGTGTACCGCATGGCGAGAGCGAATTGCAACTTTCGAGTATCGAAGTCGGCTCATCAACGTGTCAACGCACGTAGAATCGCCCCTTTAATGCGCACCCGGGAGGCGATTTGGTCTCGGGGCCTGCATGCCTGTCGATGGTGGAGCCATCGAACCGCCGATCGCGGGTATTTGCAAGTCCACTGCCCGTTGGATTTAGCGCTGCTGTGCGTTCGATTCTCTACTTCGTACCCACATTCGCCACGGCATCTTCGATGGCGGCTACGAAGATCCAGTCGGCTGAGGGCACGGGGGCAAATAGGAATGTCGCGGGTTTGCCAGTGAATGGGTCGGTGGCGACTCCAGACCCGGTGGATACTTCTTGGAATTGATGCGACAGGGCGGCGAAACTGGAATCGGCGCCGCTCAACTCGGTGATGATGGGCGGACGTTTTCCGCTCCGGCCGATGCGGGCGAAGTCATAGTCCGGGTGCGGATGGCTGACTATGACGCCGGTTGAACTCAGTACGAACCCGTAACTGTTCTTGCCCAGGTGCAGTTCCTTTAGCCAACCTCGCAACACTTCGAAATATTGCACGGAAAGGTCGATGGTCAAGACACCCGCCGGCCGGCCGGCCCTATGAAACGGTGCGGAATAGGTCACCATGGGAATCTCCCCTCCACCGGTGTCGATGTACGGATCGCTCCATCGCGCCCGTTGTTCCTGCATGGGCTTCCGATACCATTCCCAATCGCGATAGAGGGGCATATAGTCCGGGGGAAGCAGCAGCTTTTTTTCAACTGCATTGGGGCCGCGGTAGACATAAAGGCAGTAATCGTCTCGCGTGGGATCGAACTGCCCCGGTTCGAAGGCCAGCGACATGCCGAAGATCCGCTCGTCCTGGTCGAGTATCGTGCGCATCCAGGCTTCCAGGTGGCTCTCCTGAAAATCAGTCCGCTGTCCCAATGTCGCCGCTAAGACCTGTCCGGCCATGGCAAGGCGGCGCAGGTCTCCATCCAGTCGCTCGGCAATTTGCTGGGTCAGGGCGAGTCGCGCTCGATCCCGTTCAGCTTCCATGCGCTCGGCGATAACACGGACTTCGGTCTCAGCGCGCGTCGCCCGCAAGGCTTGCCACGAACTCGCCGTTGCGCCGCCAACCAGTGAGAGGAGGCAGATGGCGGCGGCCAATAGCAAGCGCCAATGCTTGCGCACCGCTCGCCGAACCCGC